>CAZRXT010000013.1:0-3278 GCA_964604035.1 uncultured Prolixibacteraceae bacterium
AAAAACCGACTTATCGCCCAAACAAAATGAATATCTCACCGCAATAAAACTCAGTGGCGATTCATTAATTGTACTGATTAACGATATTTTAGACCTTGCAAAAGTAGATGCAGGGAAAATGGTTTTTGAGCAAATTCCGTTCAAATTGGCCTTGTCTATTTCGGCCATGCTGCACTTGTTCGAACCTAAAATTCAAGAGAAAAACTTAAGGTTGATAAAAGAGTACGATGCTCAAATACCTGAAGTTCTTATTGGAGACCCGGTTCGCTTGCACCAAATCATACTAAACCTCCTCAGCAATGCCGTTAAATTTACTTCGAATGGAGAAATTATTGTAAAAGTGCGGCTTCTAAGCGAAAACGACGAAAAGGTAATCGTCGAATTTGCTGTTTCCGACACCGGAATTGGAATTGCAGAAGACAAAACTGAACAGATATTTGAAAATTTCCAGCAAGCATACAGTGGAACATCGAGGTTGTATGGAGGTACAGGCTTGGGACTTGCAATAGTAAAACAATTAGTTGAACCACAAGGAGGTACAATTAAGGTCGAGAGCAAAGTCAACGAAGGCTCAACATTTAGTTTCTGTTTAAGTTTCAAAAAAACAAACGCCGATGCTGAATACGAAACCGATATAATGGAATTGGATTTAGACGTTAAAGGTTTGAAGATTTTGGTAGTCGAAGATATCGTTTTGAATCAGCTATTGATGAAAACGATACTTGAAGATTTTGAGTTTACCTGCGACATTGCCGGCAACGGAAAAATAGCCATCGAAATGCTGCAGAACAACGTGTACGACACCATTTTAATGGACTTACAAATGCCTGTAATGAACGGCTTTAAAGCAACCGAATACATTCGGAATACGCTAAAATTAACCATCCCAATTATTGCATTAACAGCCGATGTAACCACTGTTGATTTGGCAAAATGCAAAGCTGCCGGAATGAACGATTACATTGCAAAACCTGTCGACGAAAGACTCCTGTACAGTAAAATTGTAGGAGCAGTAAAAAAATCGATGAAGAAAACAGCGGCAAAACACGACAAAACATTTGAAATCAATAAATTAAAATGCATCGACCTTGATTATTTGAACCGTCGTACAAAATCGAACCCCGAATTGATGATCCAAATGATTTTAGCATTTTTAGAACAAACCCCGCAGTTAATCAACACCATGAAACAAAGTTTGCATGATAAAGATTGGAATTTACTATCGGCATCGGCACACAAAATCATCCCATCGTTTTCAATTATGGGCATAAACAGCGACTTTGAAAACATGGCCAAACAGGTTCAGGAGTTGGCTAGCAAACAAATTGAGGCCGATGGAATTCCCGAATTGGTTTTTCAGATTGAAACCGTTTGCAATCAAGCATGTAAAGAATTAGAAATAGAAATGAAAACGCTAAAAAATAAAATAAATGAGTAACGAAAATAAAATAAAACTCTTCTTAGTCGACGACGATATCGTGTTCCTGAAATTGCTTGAAATTGAATTTCTTGAACATGCCGATTTCGACATCGAAACCTACGTAACGGGCGAACTTTGCTTGGAAAACCTGTCGAACAACCCCGACTTTATCGTTTTAGATTACTTTCTTGATGGAATTGACAAAACTGCCAAAAATGGGATCGACATCTTAGATAAAATACTGGAAATAAACCCTGAAATTCCGGTCATAATGCTCTCGTGCCAAGATAAAATTGAAGTCGCCATCGACTGTATGCACCACAAAGCCGTTGATTATGTGGTCAAAAGCGAAACGTCATTCATTCGATTAAAGAAAATCATCAAGGATTTGGTTGAACACCGAAAATTGGAAAAAACACTGAACTGGTACATGGATAGGGCGTAGTTGCTTTTCTGCAAGTCAGAAAAAATGTTCTTCCGATTTTGTAAAAAGTCAAGAAATTATCACATCCCCCAAAATATGTCGTGGTAATAACCTGTGGGTGGAATCCCCAACATCGCCACTCCAAATTTGCGCCGTAGATACAAATTTGCGATGGTTAATAGTTAATTATCATGTCCTTACGGGACTCTTATCTTGAGGGGAGGTTTTTTTCTACCCACATCGAATCCCTAATGGTATTATCAAACAGGTGTGAATCTTGCAACTCTCACCCCAAAATATGTAATTCCTATTGAGGCAATAAAGCGCATATTTACCCACAAATGATTTCAAATCTACACAACTTGGAATAATGGCCTCATCAAAAAAAATGATACGAAGAACGATTCGGGTAATCTTATGGATTGCCCTAGGTTTTGTGTGCCTATTCCTGATTGTGGCCGCATTGATCCAAATCCCTTCTATTCAGACACAACTGGTACAAAAAGCCACCACTTTTGTAAGCAATAAAACCCACACCAAAGTTGAAGTGGAAAAAGTGAGCATCTCGTTTCCAAAATCAATCGTTCTTGAAGGGCTTTACCTCGAAGACACCCAAAATGACACCCTCGTTTATGCCAGACGCGCAAAAGTAAACATTGCCCTTTTCGACCTGTTTTCAAGCAATATAACCATCAGCTCTTTCACTCTCGACGATGCTACAGTTAAATTGTACAACTCAAAAACCGACACTGAGTTCAACTACAATTTCCTGATTACTTCTTTTGCCGATTCAACAATTAAACAAGAAGTCGATACGTCATCAACACCAAAATGGAATTTCAATATTGATAAAATTTACCTGCGAAATTTCAAGCTTACATACGATGACAACTATTTAGGGATGAACGTTTTTGTAGCCATCGAAAAATCGGAATTGACAGTTGATGAACTCAATTTGAAAAAAGCGATTTTTACCATCGATAAAGCACTCATTGATGGCCTCACCGCCAATGTTCGGCAAACTGAAACCACTAACATTCGGGACATTGATCTAGGCAATGTGATGCCAACTATCAAAGCTAAAAAGCTACAAATCAATAATTCTATTGTAAGTTATATCGATTCGGTTGGCAACCTGTCCATAAATGTCGATATCGACCAAAGTGAGTTCAAAGAGGCGTTCATCGATTTGCAAAATGAACTGCTCACAACCGCCCATATCTTCTTGTCGAAAAGCGACATTCGCTTTCATGATTTCAACCCAGAACTTCCAACAGACTCAATTTCATTGGATTCTGTCGGGAACAATTGGAAAGTAGCCATAACCAGTTTGGATTTCGAAGATAATTCGTTCACCTACAAAGTGGGCGAAATACCAGCATTGAAGAACGAGTTTGACCCGAACAACCTCGATTTCAAAAAGATGAATCTGAA
>CAZRXT010000013.1:3378-7805 GCA_964604035.1 uncultured Prolixibacteraceae bacterium
CCAACTTTAAGCAAACAGCCGTTTTTTCAAAATAACACCAACACCACAACCATTACCGGAAATGTAACTGGAGCCATGAAAAACCTGACTGGCAAGAACTTGATGGTAAAAACGGGCGAAAGCACCTTGCTCAAAACCGATTTCAACATGACTGGCCTGCCCGAAATGAAAATCGCCTTTTTCGATTTCCCGAACCTAACCATTCATACGGGCAAAAACGACATCAGAATGATAGTTGGAGACTCAATACCTAAAAGCATTGAACTCCCCGAAACCATTGATTTGCAAGCTTCATTTAAAGGTAAATTAAAAGAATTTGAAACAACAGCCAACTTAACTAGCAGCTTTGGCGATGCCAACCTCGCAGCAACTATCGATGCCAAAGAAAATTTCAACGGAGAAGTTACACTAAAGCAGCTCAATCTTGGTAAACTGCTTAAAGACACGCTATTTTACGGGCCGGTTTCGATAACTGCCGATGCCGTTGGACAAGGTCTCGACATGAAAACAATGAAGGCAAAAATTAAGGCCGAAGCAACGCAACTTTATATCAATCAATACAATTACCAACACCTTACGTTGAATGGCACCGTTAGTGGCAAGCAATTCGAAGGGAAAATAAACCTGAACGATGCAAATGCCATGTTCGATTTCGACGGTCTGGTGAACCTGAATCCCGGAGAGGAAAAATACAAATTCATGCTGAACATGCAGGGCGCCGACCTTCAAAAGCTTCATTTCATTGAAAAAGATGTGCGCATCAGTTTTATTGCCCAAGCCGATTTAAAGGGTGGTTCGGTAAATAAAATGAACGGAACAGCGGGCATTTCGAGCATTGTTGTGGCGCACGAAAACAAAACCTATCGACTCGAATCGTTTCTTTCGGCATCGGTAAACGAACCCAAACGGAGCGAATTCAACATCAGCAGTGCGCTCATCGGCATAAAATACGCCGGCACCATTTCGCCCATTGCACTACCCGACGTGCTTACCCAGTTCATCAACAACTATTTCCCTATTTCAGATTCAATCCCTCAAACGACTAAAAGCGAACAGTCGAAATTCAATTTTGAAATCAAATTGCACAATCATCCCATCCTTTCCGATGTGCTGTTTCCCGGTCTCAATGAGTTCGTGCCTGGAGTCATCACCGGCAGTTTCGACAGCGAAAAGAACGACTTGAAACTAGATGCCACCGTAAAGAAAATCGTTTATGGAACTACTGAAATTGAAAACGTTGCAATTGTTGTGAACTCAGATAATGCTGCATTGAATTACAAAATTTCGAGCCAAAATATTTCAAATTCCCAGATTAGCTTATCTAATATGCTCATTGACGGGAAATTGGCCGACAATCAATTGACGACCAACATTTCGTCGATCGATAAAAAACTTTACAAAAAACTGTTGATTCGCTCCTTACTCACAAAAGAGAACGGCAATTTCAAACTTGCGCTCAATCCGTCCGATTTCTATTTGATGAACAAACACTGGGACATTGCTGCCGATAATTACGTCGAATTTGGAAAACAAGGGTTCCTGTTCCACAATATGAACATGAGCGATGCCGAAAGCCACATCGATATCGCCTCTGTAAACAATCGGTTCAACGACGACGTGAACATTGCGATCAAGAATTTCAAACTCTCCGATATTTCGGGAATTGTAGCCAAAGATACAGCATTGGTAAAGGGAATTATTGATGGAAATGTACTTATGAAACGGGTAAACGAATCGTACGGACTAATTGCCGATGTAACAATTAACAACTTGTTTGTCAGGAATATTCCCGTTGGAAATCTTACTGTAAATGCAGAAAATGCAACACGAGAGCGGTTTAACGTTGATGTAAATTTGTCGGGAGCCGAAAATAACCTCACCGCAAAAGGGCATTACATACCCAAGGGCGGAGCCAATGCCATCAACATCAAAGCAGTGATTGAATCGCTATCGATGAAAACCCTCGAAGCCTTTTCGATGGGGCAAATTACCGAAGCATTGGGAATGATAAGTGGCGACTTTTTGGTGGTTGGGAACACCAAAGCTCCGGGTATTACCGGGCAAATGGTTTTCAACAATGCCTTTCTGAAACCTTCTTTTTTGAACAACCGCATCGAACTGAAAAACGAGACCATTCAACTAAAAAACGATGGCATCTACTTCAACAATTTCACACTTTCAGATACCAAACAAAACACGGCCATCCTCAACGGAGCTATTAAAATGGAAAAATTCAGCAACTTCAATTTTGCCTTCAATGTAACTTCGAAAGATTTTATGCTCTTCAATACCACTGTAAATGATAACGATGCGTTTTTTGGGCGAATGATTATCGACAGCAAAATTGATGTTTCGGGACCAATGGCCTTGCCGGTGGTTAAAGCCAAGTTGAAAATGAAAAAAGGTTCGAGTTTCACCTTTGTTGTTCCCGAAGATCGGTTGACTACCGACAAAGGAGAAGATGTGGTTGAATTCAATACAGGGGCGAAACTCAATACTATTTTGTCGCGGACAAAGAACGACGGAGTTCAAAAATCTACGTTAAAAGGGTTCGATGTTTCATCCATCATCGAAATTGATAAAGAAGCCACTCTCAGACTGTTAATGGATCCTGCATCGACCGACTCGCTGGTTGTGAAAGGCGAAGCGGCGTTGAGTTTCAGCATGGATCAAAGCGGATTGATGAGCCTCACGGGAGCTTATAATTTAAGCGAGGGCAGTTACCTGATTTCGCTAGAATCGATCATCAAAAAGCAGTTCGACATTGATGCCGGAAGCACCATTATTTGGAATGGCGACCCGCTGGATGCCGACATCAGCATCAACGCCCGATATACCGTGCGGGCATCGCCGTACGACCTGGTGGCCGATCAACTTTCGGGTTTAAACGACGTGGATAAAGGTGGCTACAAACAGCGCTATCCGTTTTTGGTGATATTGAAACTCCGAGGGAAGATTTTGCAGCCCGAAATTAGTTTCGAGATTCAATTAGAACCTGAAGATAAAGGAATTATGGGCGGATCGGTAGATCAGAAACTGAGTTTGCTTAACGAAGATCCTTCGGGTTTGAATAAGCAAGTTTTTGCCCTTTTGGTGCTTGATCGGTTTATTCAGGAAAATCCACTTGAAGCCGAATTGGGAAGCACTTCGGCGTTGATAAGAACCACTGTAGGCAAGTTTTTATCGGCACAGTTAAACCAATTGAGTTCAAAAGTGATTCCAGGGGTGGAGCTGAATTTCGACATCCAATCGTACGACGATTACCAAAGCGGTCAGGCGCAGGGGAGAACACAGGTTGAAATTGGTTTGAAAAAGCAACTTTTTAAAGAGCGAATGTCGGTTCAGATAGGTGGCACAGTTGATGTTGAGGGCGAAAAGGCAAAACAAAATTCGGCTAGCGACCTTGCCAGCGATTTGACCTTGGAATACAAACTGAACAAGGATGGAAGTCTGAGAATGAAAGGTTTCCGGCACAACCAATACGAAGGAGCCATTGATGGTCAGCTAGTTGAAACCGGAGTTGGTGTGGTTTATGTGCGCGATTTTAACCGTTGGAAAAGGCTGTTCAATTCGCAACGAACAAGAAGAGATTCAACAATAATTCGATTAGATAGGAATCAATGAAATTTTTAAACAACATACTACTAATTCTTGCATGCCTCTTTTTGGCAGCTTGCAGCGGCACTCGGCATTTGCCTCAGGGCGAAAAGCTTTATATGGGTGCTAAAATCAAGTTAGAATCAGCAGAAAAAATCAATAAACGAACCATTCGAAGTGCGGTCGAAGAAGCTGTTCGTCCGCAACCCAATAAAAGCTATTTAGGGATGCGGCCAAAACTATTGTTGTACAATGCAGCCACTGAAAATCCCCACAGCAAACTTCAAAAATGGATGCAAAGAAAAGGCGAAGCTCCAGTGCTTATTAGTCATGTAAAACCTGGGGCAACAGCGGCCATTATCGATGCGAAACTTTTCAACATGGGCATTTTCAACAGTTTTACCGAAGCCGAAATTGTTGAAAAGAAACATTCGGCCAGAGTTATATACACCAGCCATGTGCATCAACGCTACAAAATTAAAGAGCTGATTTATGAAATTTCAGACGATAGTATCAGTCGAATTATTGGCGAAGAAAAAGGTCATTCGTTGGTGAAAGTTGGAGCCAACTATAATCTCGACAACCTTAAAAACGAACGAATTCGCCTCGATGAGGCACTGAAAAACAAGGGGTATTACTATTTCAACCCCGATTATTTGCTTTTCAAAGCCGATACTTCGGCAACCGATCATAAAGTGTCGTTCCACCTTACGCTAAAAGACAGCATCCCCCGAAACGCGCTAACCGTTTACCGCATCAACAAGGTGATGATCAATCAAAATTCCTCACTAAATGAGAGGATTAGACGAAATTCAAAGGACACCATCATG
>CAZRXT010000013.1:7905-19852 GCA_964604035.1 uncultured Prolixibacteraceae bacterium
GAAGCTCAGTTGGGCGGAAACAATAAAAACTTGTACACCTATTCGTATAATCCACAAGCCGAACTTACATTTCCACGCTTTATCGTTCCGTTTCATCTTGAAAAAACGAATAGCATCTTTCTTCCCAAAACCCACGTTTTACTCTCGTATAACTTTATAAAGAAGGTCAGTTATTTCGACATGCGCACCTTTAAAACAGCCTTTGGCTACCTGTGGAAAAAAGACATCAGAATAGAACACGAACTGAACCCAATCGACGTAAGTTATTCATCAATAAGAAATAAATCGGCAAAATTTACCGAATTATTAGAGTCTAACCCATTCCTTAAGAAGAGCTACGAAGAGCAATTTATTGCTGGTGGGAACTACTCGTTTACCTTCAACGAGAAGATGCTTGAGGGCAAAAAGGTGCATTTATTTGTTCGGGTAAAATCTGAACTGGCAGGGAATACCCTTTCGTTGGCAACCCTTATTGGCGGGCATCCAATTTCGTCCGAAAATCCGGCAACAGTAGCAGGTTCAGTCTATTCGCAGTTTGCAAAACTGAGTGTCGAAAGTAGGGTGTTCTACAATCTTAAAAGCAGGAATAAACTGGCCTTGAGGGCTTTTGCAGGCGTTGCGAAACCTTTTGGAAACTCATCAATTATGCCCTATTCCGAACAGTTTTTCAGTGGCGGCCCAAGTAGTATACGTGCATTTCAGATCAACTCGGTTGGCCCGGGAAACTATTTTCAGGAAACCAACACACAAGGTTTTTTGCAAATAGGTGGCGATGTTAAGTTGGAAATGAATGCCGAATACCGCTTTGCGATTTTCAAATTTTTCAAAGGGGCTATATTTGCCGATGCTGGGAATGTTTGGCTGCTTAAATCGAATCCGTCGTTAATTGGAACTCCCTTTTCGTTCTCAGGATTTACCGATCAGCTGGCCGTTGGGGCAGGGTTGGGCTTACGCATCGACGTTTCATTTTTTGTTTTGCGGTTCGATTTAGCTGTGCCTTTGCGCAAACCGTGGATAGAAGAAAACAACCACTGGGTCACCAAACAAATCGACTTCGGAAACACCGCCTGGCGAAAAGACAACATGGTACTTAACGTGGCCATTGGATATCCGTTCTAAATTACTCAAACTCGATCATGTCTGCCAATTGCAAAAAATACTCTGTTGACCAAATATCCATCATAGTTCGATCTTTAAGAAATGGCCTAACGTCTTCTTTCACCAGATTGATATCTATTGAAGCCAACCTTTCTTTCAACAGCTTTATAAAATCCTCGCGTGACAAGTTCCGCATCGATGCGTCGTTTTCACTTTGTGCTGCCCGCTCCTTGAAATGATTGAAATTCAACTTTATATTATTTCGCACATACCATTCAAAATCAAACCAGTCGCGACCCTTAACTCGGCCTCGCCACTTACGGAAAATAAGGGCATGCATTTTTCCTGCAAACAAATTGGGCAACGTAAAGCAATTTGTCATAAATGAAAATGGATGCAACAGCAACCTATTCTCGGTTTTAAACAACAATGGAGGATCTTTGTCAACTTCAATTTTGATTTTTACAGTTCGATCCGTCTGAAATTTTACATTATAAATTTCCGTGCTATCTTTTAAAAACGCCGATTCAATTGGAGTCTCAATTTTCTTTTGTTTTCGTTCTATTGTAACTTCCCGACCAAGAGCCTTGAATTCCTCGATTACGGAATCAAAATAATCTTCAAGATTGAACAACTCGTTCTTTTGCAATAGCGAAAAATCCATATCCTCCGAAAAACGTGGTAGTTTGTGAAATATCCGAAGGCATGTTCCGCCATAAAAAGCAGCCTTCGTGAAAAAGCCACCCCGATAAAGACCTGCCAATGTAACTTGCTGCATCACTTCGTGCAGCGTATTCAGTTCTTCCTCCTTTGTACGATATTCGTACCTCGACATCATTTGGTTAAACATCTCAGCCATTGATTAAAACTTCATATAAAAACCCAAGCTCTCTTTTCTTGCGCCCATTTTCAATACATTCTTTTAAAATATTCGCATCCCAATTTTCATGTTCATCAAAATCGAGGCGCAAATCTTCGAACAGATATTCTCGCATTGCCTTTGCCGACTGAATGCGCAATCCAGAAGTCGCAATAATTAAGTCGGCCAATGCCTTTTCGGGAGAAGAAATTAAGAATGAATACTCTTCACCAAACACCAACTGCCTAATACCTAAAGAATAATACGGTGCAGGCATGGTCAAATATTCAAACTCGCCCAAAGGTGTTGTGAAATTCCGCGCTCTCTTAATTGTTACCGACCGCATTAGGTGAACCCGTTCGGGAATTAAGCCATAATAAGCCAATGCACTTTGCAACGAAACATACGAAGGACCATACAGGTGATTGGCAATCAACTCCTTCGAAAGAGTCTTGTTCGAAACTTCGGGAGCCACCACAAAAACACCCTTCTTTAGCCTGATAAGCTGCCCTTGTTGCTGCATCCTGCTCACCTTATCCTTTGGCGAGTTGTAATCGCTCAACGATTCAGCAACAATATTGTAGCTTATGGGTATTATTCCGTATTGTACTATTTCATTCATCAGATTACAAAAATAGCTATTTTTTCATATATATTCGAATATTATTCGATTTTGTGTGCAATTTTAGCTATCCAAAATTATCAATCTAGCTTTAAGCATGAACATGTGAATCATGTAACTCTTCCAATTATTTCTGTAACACAATTCAATGTACTTGAAACCATCTTTATACCGTGGAAACTCATTCACAATTAACAATTAGAAACCATGAATACTACAGAATTAGGTGGAAACTGGAACGAACAAAAAGGCAAGCTTAAACAGAAATTTGCGACCCTTACCGACAATGACCTTTTGTTTATTGAAGGCAAAAAAGACGAAATGCTTGGACGACTTCAAGTTAAATTAGGAAAAACGAAGGAAGAACTTCACAAATTAATCGAAGGGCTTTAGTGTACTAAAGTTTAGAACATGAGAACTTTAAATCCTGCAACAAAAGTAATTCCGAATATAAGGAATGCAACAATCAAGCTCAGCGAAAAAACTTTTGATAAAACTGAAATAGCAAATGTCTTTTTGATAGAGGTTGCCAATTTCATTTTATTCACATCGCGTACGATAAAAGAAACCTTTTCGCGCGATTTTGAATTCAAGGAGTTTCTTCGTCAGTGCTATCAAATTGGATATAAGTCATTACCCCTTATTTCAATTACCGGAGCCATAATGGGTTTGGTATTAACAATTCAGTCGCGACCAATTCTCGACAATTTTGGCGCTGTTACACTTTTGCCCGGAATGGTGGCCATTTCGCTTATTAGGGAGATTGGCCCAGTAATTACCGCTCTTATTTGTGCCGGCAAAATTGGCTCGGGCATGGGCGCCGAACTGGGATCGATGAAAGTAACCGAACAGATTGATGCCATGGAAGTTTCATCAACAAACCCAATGCGTTATTTAGTTGTAACAAGGGTTTTGGCTGCCACTTTAATGTTACCATTATTGGTATTATTTGCCGATGCATGGGGCATTTTTGGAAGTTGGATCGGAGTGAACATCAAAGGCGACGTGACTTTTGTTCTGTTCTTCGCTCAAGCATTCAAGTTCTTTGAGCTTATCGACTTTCTTCCAGCGGTTATTAAAACAATCTTCTTCGGTGCTGTGATCGGTCTGGTGGGATGCTACAAAGGCTACAATGCCGGACGTGGCACCGAAAGTGTGGGCATTGCAGCTAATTCAGCAGTGGTATTGGCCTCATTGTTAGTGATTATTGTCGATATGATTGCAGTGCAAATTACGGATATGCTGGCATAAAGGAAACGGAAGAACGGAGACGGGAGACCGAAAAAAAAAGAAAATGGAACAAGTCGGAGATATATCAAATACTGAAAAGAAGAATACTGAGACAGTTGTTGAAATCATCAATCTCAAGAAAAGCTTTGGTAATCAAGAGGTACTAAAAAACGTTTCGCTTAAGCTTTATAATGGCGAAAACCTTGTAGTCCTTGGGAAATCGGGATCGGGAAAATCGGTGCTAATAAAATGTATTGTGCATTTATTGAACCCCGATGAGGGAAAAATAAGTGTACTGGGCGAGGATGTAAGTTCTTTAAAACGAGATGAATTGTCGGAATTGAGGAAAAAAATTGGCTTCCTGTTTCAAAGCGGGGCACTCTACGATTCGATGACCGTGAAAGAGAATCTTGAGTTTCCTTTACGCCGAATAAAAAAGAACATGCCACAGAAAGAGATGGACGAAAAAATAGCCGAAGTGTTGGAAAACGTTGGCTTAGCCGATGCTTTGAATAAAATGCCATCGCAACTGTCGGGCGGAATGCGAAAACGGATCAGCTTGGCGCGAACCATTATTATTGACCCTAAAATTATGCTTTACGATGAACCAACCACAGGTCTCGATCCGGTTACTTCCGACGAAATTAGCCTGTTGATCAACGAAGTACAAAATAAATACAAAACTTCATCCATCATTATTACCCACGACATTGAATGTGCACGTGCCACAGCTAACCGTTTGGTGATGTTGCATGAAGGTGAAGTTTACAAAGACGGAAAAATCGAAGATTATGAAAACTCCGACGATCCCTTCATAATTACTACAAAAAATTTGGGTATTCAACAGAGATTATGGCCGCCAGTTTTCGAAACATTGGCGAGATAACCGAACTCTCGGGATGCGACTTGATGACCATTTCGCCAAAATTACTTACTGAACTCAAAGAAAATGAAGGTATGCTTGAACGAAAGTTATTAGCCGAAAGGGCCAATGATGTAGCCATTGAAAAAATGGAATTGGATGAAAAGAAGTTCCGTTGGCTAATGAATGAAGATGCCATGGCCACCGAAAAACTGGCCGATGGGATACGGAAATTCACCGAAGACACTTTGAAATTAGAACAAATCATTATCAAACGATTGTAATAGTCGAAAGAAATAAATTTAACATAGATATGAAAACAACAAAACAATTGGGCATTTGGATGGATCATTCAGCTGCTTATTTCATGGAATCGGACAATGAACCAATGTCATCAGCTACGCTTGAGGCACAGGATGGTGAACAAGATGAACCTCTAAATTCCCTCGACGAGAGTATGATACAAAATAAAGAACAGAACCAACTATCGTCGTTTTTCAAAAAAATTAGCGAGGTTATTTTAGGTTATGACGAGGTGCTACTTTTTGGGCCAACCAGTGCTAAAACGGAGCTTTTTAATGATTTAAAAGACGACCGCCATTTCGAGAATATAAAAATCGAATGCAAAACAGCCGACAAAATGACCGAAAATCAAATGCATGCTTTTGTAAAAGGATACTTTACATCAAACAAATAATTTTAAAATATGAAGAAGCTTCGCATTATTCTGATTTTTGCAACCCTGTTTATACTCAACTCCTCTTTCGCTTCGGCACAGGTTAGTTTAAATGTTAACATCAACTCGCAACCACTTTGGGGACCAGTAGCTTATGATCATGTTGAATACTATTACATGCCCGAATGCGACATGTATTACTATGCACCTAGGTCACAATTTGTTTACTTAAAAGGGAATAAATGGGTTTTCTCGAATAAGTTACCATACCAGCACCGTAATATCGACTTGTATTCAACGTACAAAGTTGTAATTAATGAATCGAAACCTTATTTGCGAAACGATCATTACTCGAATTACTATAAGCATTTCAAACAAGAACATCCAAAGCAGGATATTATTCGCGATAGTCGTGATTCGAAATATACCAAGCGAAAAAACCATCCTAATTACACTCTAAATCAGAATGTAAAGCCACAACGTATAAATAAAAATCACGGGGGAGTCAAATCGGAAAAAAACAATTCACCGAAAAGTAAACGGAATAAAGAGGGGCGGAAATAAGAAGGTGTGATTTGTGTAACAATAGCTCATTATTATGTAACACTTTCGCTCGCAAATAGAATCACCTTTGATCTATTCAATTAATAACATTCTAAAAACAATCACAATGAGTAATATTCTTTACATCGTCGCAATAGTTTTAATTATCCTTTGGGCACTTGGCTATTTTGCTTTGAACTTAGGAAGTATTGTACACATACTACTTGTTATTGCAGTTATTGCAGTATTACTACGACTGATAAGAGGAGATAAAGTCTTCTAACAGTTAAGATTCACTCACAATTAGAAACAATAAAATGATACAGATTAAAAAATCAATTTTACTTCTTGCCTCTGTTGCCTTAATGGCAAACATTGGCTACGCTCAAAACCTTAATGCCGACACACGAGATAAAATTCAGGTTGGACTAAAAGCAGGAGCAAACCTTTCGAATATTTACGACTCAGAGGATGAGGATTTTACTGCCGATTCTAAATTAGGATTAGCCGGAGGCGTGTTTGCATCAATACCAATTGGAACCTTCATTGGTGTTCAGCCCGAAATACTCTTTTCGCAAAAGGGTTACAAAGGGTCGGGTAGCATTCTTGGAAGCGAATACAGCTATAGCCGCACCTCAAATTTTATCGACGTGCCTCTGTTAGTGGCAATAAAACCCATAAGTGCGTTGACTATTCTGGCCGGTCCTCAATTTTCATTTCTGATGAAAGAAACATACAAGTTCGACAATGAATTTATCAACATTAGCGATGAACAAGATTTTGAGAACGACAACATTCGTAAAAACACATTATGCTTTGTTGGTGGAGCCGACATAAACTTAGCTCAACTAGTTCTTAGCGGACGTGTTGGATGGGATCTTCAGAACAATAAGGGTGACGGAACTTCAACAACCCCACGCTATAAAAACTTATGGTATCAGGCAACAGTTGGATACCGATTTGTTGTCAACTAATTTTATGATACACAGATTCATTTTGCATCTGTCATCAATTGAATAAACACATAATTGCTTATAATTTAAATAAATAAAAATGGAAACATCAAATCACACAGGAACACTAATAGGCGGATTGCTTATTGGAGCGTTGGCCGGAGCTGCACTTGGAGTACTATTTGCACCTCACAAAGGGAGCAAAACCAGGAGCAACATTACCGACGGAGCAAAAGGAATTGCACATGATCTTAAACGTAAAATGAAAAATGAAGCGAAAGCTTTACGTCATAAAGCGAAAGATATTGAGAATGCGGTTAAGGAAAAACTTCATCACGAAACCGTAGGAAGTACAAATTAACGTTTGAATTCTCTTTGAATAAAATTAAAAGACCCGACCAATCGAGATGCTAAAGCATATCGGTTGATCGATTTTTTGGTGTTAAAACAAATTGAATTCTAATCTAAAAACAAAACACATGCTACTCTCTTTTGAAAAAATTGAAAATCTTATCGCGAACCTAAAAAGCTATGCCGTTACTTCGGTTGACCTAATCAAGCTCGAAACAGCCGACCGTTTCTCTACAATTCTATCTAAACTCATTAGCAACTTAATTATATGGCTAACCGTCGTTCTGTTTTCGCTCTTCTTGAGCCTCTGTATTAGCTTTTTCCTGTCCGATATTTTCGACAACAGCTACATTGGCTTTGGCATAGTTGCCGGTTTTTACCTGTTGCTGCTAATTGCGCTCATCGTATTTCGTAAAAAACTATTGATAACTCCAATACGCGAAAGAATGATACAAGAAATGATGCAATCTAAAAAGACAAATTAAAAGCTCAGAATGGAAAACGTACAAATACTTGGAAGCACAGAACTTCAGATGCAAATTTTGCAGTTGAAAGCGAAGAAATCAAATAATGAAACCGAGCTGAGTCAGTCGTTTAAAGAGTTGACACAACTTTTTTTCATTCCCAAACCAGCCGAAAAAGAAGCCGCCAACGAGGTGCATGATAGCAAACGAGCCTTCATCAACTTATCGAAAATGGTGGTTAATAAAGCGACAAACTATGCCATTGAGCAAAAATTCGGACAGAAACGAAGCTTTAACGACTTCTTAGCTTCAATGGCTATCGATTTGCTTGCAACTCCGTTTATCAACAAAAAAATTGCCGCCTTCGTTTCTGAAATAACAAACAAGGCTTGCGAAGAATAATTCTATAATAATTTAAAAATCATAACAATGAAGACAAAAATCAAAAAACAATCGGCGAATATGTTCTTAGCCATAGCGGCAGTATTGATAATGTTCGGGTTTAGTTCATGTGCAACAAAAGCACTATTTCTAACGTCGGCAGTAGTTCCTGCAGCCGAAGGCTCTATAAAAGTTAAAGAAGATGGGAATAAAAACTTTGTAATTAGTGTCGATATTTCAAACTTGGCCGATTCGCAAAGGCTCACACCACCAAAGAGTTTCTACATTGTGTGGATGGTAACCGATAATGGCATCACAAAAAACATTGGCCAAATCATCAGCTCTTCCAAGTCAATGTCGAACAGGTTAAAAGCATCATTCGAAACAGTTAGCTCTTTCAAGCCAACTAAAATTTTCATCACTGCTGAAAACGAGGCAGAAATTCAATATCCTAATTCTGAAGTGGTTTTAACAACCGATTTCATTCAATCGAATTAAAAAAGATCGTTGAAGACAAAAAAAATCACAAAAAGTTTTTTAGTTAGCATAGACTAACTATTTTTGTCGAATGAAACGAGCATCGTTGTCGGCCACATCAAGGATATGTATAATCTTAGCGAGTTCCATGAGTGGGGGCATAGATGATCGAAGAAATGGGTTTGTATCCAAATGTCAAACTGCAACTTAAGAAATAACATAAGAATGAAAAAAATAATCGAAATAGTTGCTGACCTTTCAAACATGGTTGGACTAATGGAGGAAAATGCGAAAGAGCAATTTAACCTCTCTGGTCTTACGCTGACTCAAATGCACTATCTCGAAACCATCAACTCGCTCGACAACCCGAACATTACCGAACTGGCTCAGAAACTTAAACTTTCGAAGCCAACGGTAAAGGTTGCCATCGACAAACTAATTGAGAGGGAGTTTGTTTACAAAGTTCAATCGGACGAAGATAGGCGCAGTGCCCATCTTCATCTTACCGAAAAAGGGAAGCTTATAAATCAGATGCACGATTATGCCCACAGCCGCATCTCCGAAACGATTATAAGAAAGCTCAACGAGCAAGAACAAGAGCAGTTTATCTTTTTGATGGAAAAAATATTCAAAAACAACTAAAATTTTTTGTCTATATGGTTAGCCTATACTAACTAAATTAAAACGATCATGGAAAAAACGTTCAAAAAAACAATCTACAAAGGATTAACCGAAGAAGAGGTTCAACTAAAGATTACAACCGAAGGCTACAATGAATTGCCTTCGTCGAAACCAAAAAATGTGTTGCAGATTGCTTTAGGGGTAGTCAAAGAACCAATGTTCATATTACTTGTAGCTTGCGGCACTCTTTACCTTATGCTTGGCGACGTTACCGAGGGATTAATGCTCTTGGGGTTTGTGTTTGTCATTATGGGCATTGAATTCTATCAGGAGAAAAAAACCGAAAATGCCCTTACCGCGCTCAAAGACCTTGCTAGTCCGCGTGCATTGGTTATCAGAAATGGGATAGAACGCCGTATTGCCGGACGCGAAGTGGTTACTGGCGATGTTGTTATCCTTCAGGAAGGCGACCGTGTTCCTGCCGATGCTAAAGTATTAATGAGCAACAACCTCCTTGCCGACGAATCGCTGCTGACCGGAGAATCGGTGCCAGTACGAAAACGAGAGTTTAATGAAACCGATGCGAAAATAATTCCCGGCGGCGACGATAACCCTTTTGTTTATTCAGGGTCAATGATTGTTCAGGGAAATGGTATTGTTGAAGTTACAGCCGTTGCCACAAATACCGAAATTGGAAAGATTGGCAAAGCTCTCGAATCGGTAAAAGAAGAACCTACCAAGCTGAAAAAAGAGATGGGCATATTGGTTACGCGACTCGCCTTTATTGGTGTTGCGCTGTGCCTTTTGGTTATTGTGATCTACTTCATTACCCGGGGCGATCTGCTGAAAGGGTTCCTTGCAGGCATTACACTTGCAATGGCTATGCTGCCCGAAGAATTCCCTGTTGTACTTACTGTTTTCCTTGCTCTTGGGGCATGGCGAATGTCGAAGAAATCGGTGCTTACCCGAAAACCCGCGGCCATAGAAACACTTGGTTCGGCTACCGTTTTGTGTACCGATAAAACAGGTACCCTCACGCAAAACAAAATGACCGTTACAAAACTCTACAACGGAAAAGACTTTTTTACGGTTGAACCTGATGGCGATTTCCCCGAAGAGTTTCACGAAATTATTGAGTTTGGTATCCTTTCGAGCCAAACAAATCCGTTCGACCCAATGGAGAAAGCAATCATCAATATTGGCGAAGAGTACCTTCACGGAACTGAACACCTCCATGCAAACTGGACTATGGAGAAAGAATATCCACTTTCGAAAGAGTTGCTGGCCATGTCGAGGGTTTTTATCAATACCGCGTCAAATTCGAAAGTGATTGCGGCAAAAGGTGCCCCCGAAGCCATTTTCGACTTGTGCCACCTCAACGAAACTGAGATTTCGACATATAGCAAAGCAGTGGCCCAAATGGCATCGGAAGGACTGCGCATACTTGGTGTGGCCCGAAACAACATTACCCCGGGCGATCTACCCGAAATTCAACACGATTTCGACTTCGAATTTGTTGGGTTGATTGCCCTTTCTGATCCCATCCGCGAGAATGTTCCAATGGCGGTAAAAGAGTGCTACAATGCCGGAATTCGCGTAATAATGATCACTGGCGATTATCCCGTTACAGCCATGAATATTGCCCGTGAAATTGGGTTGAAAAACTACGATAAGTGCATCTCGGGGCCAGAACTGAACGAGATGACCGAAGAGCAGCTTTGCGAACGAATACGCGAAGTGAATGTGTTTGCTCGTGTTATTCCTGAGCAGAAACTTATCCTGGTGAACGCCTTGAAGCGCAACAACGAAATTGTTGCCATGACCGGCGACGGCGTGAACGATGCACCAGCCCTAAAGGCCGCCAACATTGGCATTGCGATGGGCGAAAACGGCACCGACGTAGCACGCGAAGCCTCGTCGCTGGTGCTGCTCGACGATAACTTTGCGTCGATTGTAGGCGCGGTACGTATGGGCCGCCGCATTTTCGACAACCTGCAAAAAGCACTGGGCTACATATTTGCCGTTCACGTACCTATTGCCGGGCTTTCGTTAATCCCGGTATTCTTTGCTAATTTTCCACTGATACTTTGGCCTGTGCATATTGTCTTCCTCGAACTGATAATTGACCCATCGTGCTCGGTTATTTTCGAAGCCGAAAAAGAGGAGGCCAACGTAATGAACCGTCCGCCAAAGAATATTAACGAACCATTTTTCGGTGCAAAGAAAATATTCCTAAGCTGCATGCAAGGGGTTGGTATCCTAGTTGTAACACTATTGATCTATTTCTTCGGATTGAAAATGGGTTACGAAGAAAAAGAGGTGCGTACGCTCACATTTGTCACCCTTATTGTGTCGAACATCGCGGTAATATTGTGCAACCGCTCGTGGGAACGCAGTATCTTCAAGATATTGGCAACACGCAACAGCACGGTGAAGTGGGTTGTTGGCGGGGCAATTGCCTTCCTTGCGTTAACGCTGTACGTTCCATTTTTGCGCGATATGTTCCAGTTCCAACCTGTGGGAATACTTGAAATACTATTCTGCATTGTTGCCGGATTTATATCCATCAGCTGGTTTGAAATCTACAAGGTCGTAAAGTCGAAAAAGACAAATTTGTTGGGCTAAAACTCAATATATCGGGACCTTGATTTTAAGGTCAAAATGATTCACCTTATTTTTTTTACAGTATTTAACCTGAGTTCGATTTTATTTATAAAGTCGAATTCAGGTTAAATGCATTCTAATAAATGGGTTCAATTGAATATTGATTAGAATTTATTTGGCAGAATGAATTTCAAACTGAATTCATG
>CAZRXT010000014.1:0-7386 GCA_964604035.1 uncultured Prolixibacteraceae bacterium
AGAATTGTTTTTACTTCGTTCACCATGTCAATCCAGTTTTCGCCAATTCGTTTTGCAATATAATCGACAAATTCAGGATATTCGAGGTATTTAGAATACGAATCGATGGGGTTTATGGCCGGGTAACGTTTGCTGTCGGCACGTGTTTGCTGCAGGGCATAAAAACAGCGTGCTGCTTTTTTAGTCGATTCGGTAACAGGTTCTTTTAAGTTACCACCTGCAGGCGAAACTGTTCCAATAAATGTTACCGATCCGGTTGCTCCATTATTCAGGAAAACGAACCCTGCACGGGCATAGAAGTTTGCAATAATGGCCGAAAGGTCCATCGGGAAAGCATCTTGCCCCGGAAGTTCTTCCAAACGGTTCGACATTTCGCGGAGTGCCTGTGCCCAGCGCGAAGTTGAGTCGGCCATCATTAGCACTTTCAATCCCATCGAGCGGTAGTACTCAGATAAAGTCATTGCGGTGTAAACCGATGCTTCGCGGGCAGCAACCGGCATATTCGATGTGTTTGCAATAATGATGGTGCGTTCCATAAGTTTTCGTCCTGTGTGGGGATCTTCGAGTTCGGGGAATTCGGTGAAGATTTCCACAACTTCGTTGGCGCGTTCGCCACAAGCTGCAATTACCACAATGTCGGCTTCGGCTTGTTTTGAAATTGCATGTTGAAGAACGGTTTTTCCGGTTCCAAATGGCCCGGGAATGAAACCTGTTCCTCCTTCAACAATAGGATTTATTGTATCGATTGTACGCACGCCAGTTTCAAGTAATTTAAATGGGCGCGGTTTTTCGCGGTATGCTTTTATTGGCCTCTTAACCGGCCACTTTTGAATCATGTTCACTTCAATTTCCTTGCCGCTTGCGTCGGTCAAAACAGCAATTGTATCATTGATTTTATAGTCGCCTTCAGTGGCGATACTTTTTATCGTGAATTTTCCTTCGAAAACAAATGGCACCATAATTTTATGTGGCTGGCCGTTTTCATCAACCTGACCAAGCCAGGAGGCAGCTTCAACAGTGTCTCCTACTTTTGCAAGAGGTTTGAATTTCCACAGTTTCTCGGTGTCGAGAGGGTAGGTGTATTCTCCACGTTTCAGGAAAACTCCGGTCATTTTGTCCAAATCGTTCTGAAGACCATCGTAATTGCGAGATAAAATACCAGGGCCAAGTGTAACTTCCAGCATGTGTCCTGCAAACCTTACTTCGTCGCCAACTTTTACGCCACGGGTGCTTTCAAAAACTTGTACATAAACATTTTGCCCAATAACCTTAATGACTTCGGCCATTAGCTCTACCCCTTTGGTGTTGAGGTAGCAAATCTCGTTTTGAGAAACAGGCTGGTGTGTTTCAACAATCACCAGGTTGGAAATTATTCCTTTTACTATTCCTTGAGAAGACATATTTAGTTCTTTTATTTTTTTTATTTAACTTTTTTCAGTGTAAACTCATTCGGGAATTCAAAAGAGCTTTGAAGTTGTCCGATCATCTCTCTGAAAATGGTTTTGCCGGTCTCTTTTTCAAGTTTGAGCCAACGTTCAAGCATTTCAATTTTAAGTAGATATACAAAAAGGTATTCTGTGTCGAAATAATGGAAGAACCCTTTCTCTTCGAGCCAGTTCCATTTAATAAGTTCAATTTTTCGCTCTTTTTCAAACAGATCGGTTTCTTCTGCAATTCGAACCATTTCATCTATTTCGGGGAGAATTGTTGAAACTCCAAAATCTTTGGCATTGCTAGTTCTTATGGCTATTGATATTTCGTCGTTGCCAATCACCGATTCATTTCGGTCGAGTCCATATTTTATGCAGTTGGTCGCAATAATTACATTTGTTAATGTGAGGTTGAATTTAAACCAGCTTGAAATAAATTCATTTTTGCATCGAACTGCAAATTCGTAATACAATGTAATTAATTGATCTTCCCACGATAAAGTGTGATATACAGGAATCTCTGAGATATAAGCCGATATGAAATGTTTCAGATAGCCAGGAATTGTTTTATTGTTGCAAGTCTCTTCCTTCTTAATGCTGGAAATATATTCCAGGAGATCGTCTTTTGAAATTGTCCCCAAACTATCTATATCGGCCTCATTGTCGGCTAATAGATTCAATAAATTCTTGTTGTCGAATTGCAGGAAAAAATAGTTGATCAGTGCTAAGTCGTTTTTCGACAGACTTTTATTTAATTCATCCTTAATTTCGGCAAGCGAATGTTTGAGTTTTTGACCATCGAGTTGTAGTTCCGGTAAGCCGGCAACCAGATAATAGTAATTTCCCATAGGTTTTATTTTTTACCATATAGTAATTCAACCACTTTCGGCCTGATAAATTCTTTGAAGAAATTGATAAAATCATCTTGAGTGAAACTCACTTTATAGCTGCCGTCGACAGGTCCAATTTGGAAACCAGCTTTAATATTATTTGCCGATTCTATTTTTACCCCTTTGTCAAGTAGCTGTTTAGCTGTTGAGGCAAAGAAATCTTCTACAGCTTTTTTGTCCGAATCGGAAACAACAACGAGTAAATCTTGTTTGGTAGCCCAGTTTTGTACAGCTGTAAGTATTAGTTGCTGAATGAAGTTTACATCGTTAGTTGCTGGTTTTACTGCTTCTTCAACAATTTTTCCATTAACCAGATTGGTTACTTCCTGTTGAAGTGCTGTAACTATTTGTTCTGATGCTAACTGAAGTTCAGATTGGGTGTTCTTTGTCAGTTCTTCAGATTTTTTCCCAGCATTTGCAATAATCTTATTTGCTTCGTTATTAGCATTTTCAATTATTTCTTTTGCTTTTTGGGTTGCCTCACTAATAATTCTTTCGGCTTCTTGGTTACCCTTTACAACTCCTTCTTCGAAGAGTTTATTTGTGAGTTCCTGTAATTTTTGATCCATAATGAGAATAACATAGTAGGTTAATAGAAAAAATGAGACTGATTGATCAAGGTCTTTTTTCCCTTTAAAAATACATTTTTTCAACTCAAGCAATATAGTAAAAAAGATTTCAATTATTAAGTGAACTTTTTTTTTGAGTGTTTTGTCGGTTTTTAAGGTTATTTGCCACTTTTGAATTAACACAAAATTAATTTTAAGAATATGCTTGTTGGTCGTTATTTTACTCGAAATCAGAGAACGCTTTTTTTATTCTTTCAAGTGCATCAAGCATCTGATCTTTTTTGATTGTAAGTGGTGGTGTGAATCGGATTATGTTGCCGTGAGTGGGTTTTGCAAGAATTCCATACTCTTTCATTGCGAGGCAAACATCCCATGCGTCTTTACCTTCAATAGGGTTGATAGATATTGCATTAAGTAACCCTTTTCCTCGTACATCTTCTATTAGAGGAGATTCAAAACTGCTCATTTCGGTTCTGAATATTTTTCCCATTCGGTCTGCATTTTCTGCCAACTTTTCATCTTGAATTATTTTGAGGGCTTCAATTGCTACCGTTGCAGCTATTGGGTTTCCGCCGTAAGTTGAGCCGTGTTCGCCGGGTCTTATTGTTAGCATGATCCCATTATCGGCTAGCACACATGAAACCGGATACATTCCTCCTGAAATTGCTTTCCCTAGTATCAGTATGTCGGGCTTTACCTCATCGTAATTACATGCTAACATTTTTCCTGTGCGTGCGAGTCCTGTTTGAATTTCATCGGCAATGAATAGCACATTATATTGGTCGCACAATTCACGTGCAGCTGCCAAGTAACCATGGGCGGGAACAAAAACTCCTGCTTCGGCTTGAATAGGTTCAACAATAAAAGCTGCAACATCAGGAGCTGACAATGCTCTTCCCAGAGCCTCAGTGTCGTTATAAGGTATTTTTAAAAAACCAGAAGTGTAAGGGCCGTAATCGTTGTATGCAGAAGGGTCGTTCGACATGGAAACGATTGTAATTGTACGTCCATGGAAATTGCCGTTACAAACAACAATTTTGGCTTGATCGCTGGCTATCCCTTTTACTTTGTAGGCCCATTTGCGGGTTAATTTTATTGCAGTTTCAACACCTTCAGCTCCCGAATTCATGGGTAATACCTTGTCGTATTCGAAGAGTTTTGTTATATATTCTTCAAACTCACCCAGCTTGTTGTTGTAAAACGCGCGCGATGTTAAGGTTAATTTAGATGCTTGTTCTGTCATAACCTTTACCAGTCGGGGGTGGCAATGGCCTTGGTTTACTGCTGAGTAAGATGCAAGAAAGTCGTAATATCTCTTGCCTTCAACATCCCAAACAAAAATACCTTCTCCTTTTTCTAATACCACAGGAAGTGGGTGGTAGTTGTGAGCTCCAAAGCGGTTTTCACGGTCAATGTAGTCTTGTGTTGTCATAACCTAATCATTTTGCATTCAATATCGTCAATTTGCAATTGATTAAACATGACAAAGGTCAAATAAAGCGCTCAATCTTAAAGTAATATGGTTTTTAACGTAAAGTCTTGTGCGCGACTAAAAGAATTTATCCCAAAATTTTATGATCGCAAACTCAATTAAAAGGAACAGGAGTACAACATAAATGAACAATTTCCACATTTGTTTTCCATTGTCGAGTTCTTGAATTGCATCAGAAAAGCTTGCTTTTGTCTCGTTTATTAAATTAAAATGATTGATACCTGCTTGGGTGGCTAATGTTATTATCTCATCGTCGGTGTGGTAAGTTAGGTCCGATTCTTTCAGGTCGAAGTTTAGTGCTGTACCGCCAATTAATTCATCTTCGAGATAAACATGGTAAAAGCCTGCATTCAAACTATTGTCGATACTCATTCGCAATAGGTTTCCTTCTTGCTGAACAGCTTCTGGTATTATCTCGTTTCCTGTTTGAACATTTCGGATTACAGGGTTTTGCAAAAGCTTATTGTTCGGATTTTTAACAGAGATGTATCGATCTCGGCTAATTACAGAATAGAGCTGTTGATGTGATGATGAATACAAAACAATATTGTAAAATGTTGGCATGAAAAGAATGTGATCAAGAAACTTATTCTGGGAATCGGATACTGGGAATGAAAACGCATAAACTTTGCCAAGCCCGGTTTGGTATTCGCTCATTGCATTCGATTTGTCGGCAAATTGAAGTATTGGAGTCTCTGTGGCCGAACTGTCATTTGCTAGTGTGGCATTGAACCTGTAACGGCTGTGTATCGACGGTAATGCAACTTTCTCACTTCCTTTTTTGAAAACTCCGGAATAAATCTGATGACTGTAAGAAACCTCATTAATAGGAATTTCAACAGTATCTTTTATCGAAATTGAAGGCATTTTTAAAGAGCCGAGCAATGTGTTGTAACTTTCAATATTCCCAGGAATTGAAGGAATGAAAATCAACGTTCCGCCATTTGCGACATATTTTTTTAGTTCGTCGGTTAATCCCGTCGAAATGGTTGGTATTTCATAAATAATGATTGTTGAGTAGTCGCTAAGTCTGCTGATTTGCAGTCTGTTCTCATCTGCAATATCCAACTTGAGATATGGGTCGTTTGAGAAAATGGCTTCAATGTTTGATGTATTGCTGTTCGGTCCTCCAGATTTTATAAGTAATGAATTCTGAGTGCTGTTTACGTTGTACGAAAAATAAAGTGTATTGTCGTAAACAATTGGATAGTCGGTTATTTCAACTTTTCCTAGTTGTAAGCCCGTGTTAAGGTTTGTGTATTGTAGTGTTACAACTTTTTCTTCGCCGGCAGCTAAGTCGGCGGTTGCAAGAGCTTTAAGCGAATCGTTGAGGTAAAGGTTTACCGGAATTTGATAAAATTCTTCTTTTGAGCGATTCACAATGCGTACATTAATTATTTCTACCTGATCGAGATGATGTGCAGGAGCTTCGTACCAACAAGAATCAATATAAATATTTGAGAATGAATTGACAGGAAGTTTTACAAAATTGTATATCGAAAGTGAGTCCGATTTTAGGTTTGAAAGGTCTGATGTATGTTTCTGAAAATCTGAAATCAAAAAGACTTTCTTTTTTGTATCGTCTAAAAAGATTGAAGTCATGGTTTCAAAACGAAGTAGAATAGTTGACATCATTGCCTGGTTTTTTCCTTCTTCGATTTCGCCAATTAGTTTTTTTACCTCTTGTTTAGAGAAAAATCGGTTATAGTTTTCGTCTAAGTTGTTCGTAAGAAGGGCAAACTTTGTGTTTGGTTCGCTGGCATCGATAATTGTATATGCTTTCTGTTTCGCGTTTTCTATTGCTTTTCCTTCAGAACCTTCGGCATTCATGCTGAAAGAGTTGTCGATGTAAATACAGGTAATATTGCTTGAATATTGCTTTTCGGCCATTCCTGTAGGTATATAAGGTTTTGCAAAAGCAAAAACGAGGCCGGCAATGGCCAACACCCTGCAGCACAGTATAAGAAACTGTTTGAGTTTTGATTTTCTCTGAGTCTCTTTTTTTACTTTCTTCAGAAAATTAACATTCGAAAAGTATACAGTTTGGTGCCGCCTTAGGTTTACTAGGTGTATAATAATTGGAATGGCTGTAAATAGAAGTGCCCAAAGGAAAGAAGGGTATATAAATCTCATCCTTAATTTCAGTTTAATTTTTTGTCAAAAATAACTAAACTAACGATTGAAAGAAACAAAATGCAAAATCGGGAGGCGATAAGAGTGTAGATTATTTTGATCGTGACATATATTAAAAAATAAAGGGATGCTCTTCGAACATCCCTTTATCAATACGCAACATTAAATATTATAGTAATTTAACATTTATTGCATTTACACCTCTACGACCTTCAGCAAGTTCGAAACTTACTTCGTCTTCTTCTTTAATTTTGTCAACTAAACCAGAAACGTGTACAAAATATTCATTTCCTGATTCATTGTCTTTAATGAATCCATAACCTTTAGATTCATTGAAGAATTTAACTGTACCTTCTTTCATTGTAATTTATTTTTTAACGGCGCAAATGTATCAATATTATGACACTATACACAAAAAAAGTTAAAAAATAACTTATATTTTTCTGAAATGGCCATTTTTTAAGTTTAAATATCGATTTTTTCATTCTTCCGGTAAACAACTCCATTGAATACGGCAATAATGTCGTCGTTTTCGTCGGTTACTTGTACTTCGTAAGCGCCAATTCGCTTTGGATCTGACACTTCTCGGGCGGTAGCATAAAGTGTTCCTTTCGATTTGCCTTTCAAAAAAGTAATGTTTGCATTAATAGCCAGTGCTAGTTGGCCGTGACTGTTTGATGCAAGTCCCATGGCAAAATCGGCAAGCGTAAAAATTGCACCTCCTTGCACTACGTTGGCGGCATTAAGATGTTTATCTTCAATTTCGAGTTTAGTTTTACTGTAACCTTTGTCAATATCAACAATTTCGATTCCTGAAAGCGAGGCATATCTGTCGTCTTTGAAAAATTCCTTGATTTTATCTTTGTTCATTC
>CAZRXT010000014.1:7486-19750 GCA_964604035.1 uncultured Prolixibacteraceae bacterium
TTTTCAGGAACAAAAGTATATGTCAGGTTCCATTCTCGGTAAAATTCGGCAAGAAAGTTTTCCATAAAAAGATGTCGTTCTTGTGCAATCATGCGGCCTGTTTGAGTGTTCATCCGATCTTTAAGAAGTAAAAGCTTCTCGTAAAAGTGGTTTATTGTTGGTGATTCTGACTTTTTGTACTCTTCGAACGACTTGTGCAAGACAGGTTCAACCGCAGGATCGTAAATGCTTCGTCCTTTGTGCCCGCCGTAGGCAAATGTTCTTGCTATTCCAATGGCGCCAATTGCATCTAGTCGGTCGGCATCTTGAACTATTTCTCCTTCAATCGATTTCATTTTAGTTTCGATCTCAGCCCCTTTAAATGATACATTGTCGATGATTTCTACAATTAAATCGGTTGTTTCAATCGGAAGATTGAACTGTGACAGTAATTCACGTGCCGCTTTGCCTCCAGCTTTTTCATCGCCGTTGTTGAACTTCCAGTCGGCTATATCGTGTAGAAGAGAAGCGATTTCAACAATGAAAACATCAGCTTGTTCTTGCTCTGCAATCAACTTCGACAATTGCCAAACACGATATATGTGCCACCAGTCGTGGCCACTGCTTTCTTTTTCGAACTTTTCTCTTACAATTAGAGCAATAGATGAAATAATCTCTTTTGTGTTCATCAATTTCAGTTTTATTAATTTTAGTTCAAAAGTATGGTTTTGTAACTAATCCTTTCGAACCTAAGAACTCAAAATTCAATAAAACCAAATATGTAAATATCTAAATATTAAATTCTTACTTGATGTATTGTTAAAAATAAAAAAATCGCAAAACAAATTCATATTTAATTAGTTCCTTTAACATGCAGAATGAATGATGAAGAAGTATGAAGATTAATACACTAGGGGATTTAATTAAGAATTCGGAGAGACAATTTGGTTCTAGTCCTGCTTTAGGTTTTGTTGGTGAACAACAATTAAGCTATTCAGAGGTTTACCACAATGTAGGTTTGGTTATTGATTTGCTCGAACGTTTAGAAATTCAAAAAGGTGATAAAGTTGCAATTTTGAGTTCTAACCAGCCCAATTGGGGAATTGCGTTTTTTGCTATTACAACAATGGGGGCTGTTGTTGTTCCAATTTTACCCGACTTCACTGAAGTCGAGGTTGAGAATGTTTTAGTACACTCAGAAGCAAAAGCTATTTTTATTTCAGAAAGTTTATTTAGAAAAATATCTGATCTGAACATTGATACCCTGAACTCTAAGATTCTGATTGAAAATTTTGCCTTAATTGGCGGAGGCGTTTCTGTTGCTGATTTGGGCGAATTGCAAAGCTCTTTGGCAGAGACAGCCGCTCCGGTTAAAGAGTTTGATGTAGATACCGAAGATTTAGCTTCAATAATCTATACCTCAGGTACTACCGGCAAATCTAAAGGTGTAATGTTAACCCACCATAATTTAGTTTTCTCGGCAGCAATGTCGGGGAAAATTCATTCGATGGATACCTCTGATACAATGTTATCGGTGTTGCCGTTATCTCACACTTATGAGAATACGATAGGTTTTTTATTGCCAATGATGTTTGGAACATCGGTTCAATATCTTAAAAAACCGCCTGTTCCCTCTGTCTTAATTCCTGCTTTGCAGCAAGTTAAGCCAACAATAATGCTAACTGTACCATTGATTATTGAGAAAGTTTACAAAGGAAAAATTTTGCCAACGTTCAATCAAAAAGCACTGACACGTAATTTGTACAAATTTGCACCAACTCGCAAATTGCTTAATATGGTTGCAGGTAGCAAGTTGAAGAAAACTTTTGGAGGGAACCTTAAATTCTTTGGAATTGGTGGAGCAAAACTCGACCCTGAAGTTGAACGGTTTTTAATTGAAGGTAAATTTCCTTACGCTGTGGGTTATGGTCTTACCGAAACATCGCCGTTGCTTGCTGGTTTCGATTCTTTCAGTGGAAAACATCAGTCAACTGGCCCCGCAATGCAAGGTGTAACACTCAAAATAAACGAACCCGATCCGGTAACGAATCAAGGTGAAATTTGGGCAAAAGGCCCAAATGTTATGAAGGGCTATTATAAGGAACCTGAATTGACAAAAGCTGTGCTTACCGACGATGGTTGGTTTAGAACCGGCGATTTGGGATGCTTCGATAAATCAGGATATCTTTTCATTAAAGGTCGTTTGAAGAATATGATTGTTGGCGCAAGTGGTGAAAATATTTATCCGGAGGAGATTGAGGAAATTATTAATCGCTTTAAGTATGTTCTTGAATCGGTTGTGGTTCAGAAAAAAGGAAAATTAGTGGCAATGGTTCATTTCAATATGGAAGAATTGCAGCTCAAATATCAATCGATAAAAGAACATGCAAACCAAAAAATCGACAACTATGTTGATGAACTTGCTAAAGAACTACAGGTGTATGTTAATTCTCAGGTGAATAAATTTTCGAGAGTACAGTTGGTTATAGCACATGCTGAACCTTTTGAAAAGACAGCTACCAAGAAAATCAAACGATTTCTATATTACTAACGAATTTTAAAAAAAATATTTCAGAAGGATTGTCCGCTTGGATGATCCTTTTTTTTGAACTATTCTTTTCGTCCTTTGCAATATGCAGATAAAACAAAAGAGCTTCACAAAATATGTGAAGCTCTTTTGTTTTATCTTTAGTAAAGCTAATTAACGACTTTCCATGTGTTTTTTATACCTGTTCATGAACTTGTCAACACGTCCAGCGGTATCTACAAGCTTAACCTTACCTGTGTAAAATGGGTGAGATGTGCTTGAAATTTCCAATTTGAATAATGGATATGTTACACCATCAATATCAATTGTTTCTTTTGTGTTAACAGCTGATTTTGTGAGAAACACCTCTTCGTTCGACATATCTTTGAACGCTACTAAACGATAATTCTTAGGATGAATACCTTCTTTCATTTTCTTGCGTATATTATTTCTGAATTCTAAATTTGTAATGGGTTGCAAAGATATAGATTCAAACAAATTTTGCAAAACATTTCGTCGAAAACATTTCTCATTTTTTAAATCTATTTACGAAGCCGCATTATTCAATGGTTTTGCTTCTTACAAAAGGTTTGTTTCTATCGAAAAGATACCTCATTTGGTAGTGTGTTTTCGAATGTATCGCTCCTGTCGACTTGTACAATGATACAATTTTGGGGTTAAAATCGCCTGCCCATGAAAGTTCAATCTCGGTATACTGCTTTTTATGTGGCATTACTTTATTTTCAAGTTGCCAAAATATTGCTGACTCAATTCCCGATTTTTGAAATTTCTCGGCAATACCCATTATAAAGATTCTTGCACGTGTGAATTTTACTCTTTTTATGAATGTGAACAGTTTAATGATGTTCACAATATTCATCTTTCCATTTTTAAGATAGCGTAGAGCCTGATTAAAATCAGGAATCATGGCAAACAAGGCGATAGGTTCATTTTCACAATAAGCAAACCAAATGAATTCTGGATCAAGAATCAGTTTTGATGATTCGATGAAGCTTTTTAATTCGCCAAGATCTAGCGGTTTATAGTGTTCGTGCTTACTCCATGCAGCATCGTATATTTTGCTGAAATCTTCGAGATATTGTTGCGAATTCTTCCATTCAAAATGCTTAAACGAATATTGAGGTTTTTTAGCTACCCATTCAGCAATTTTCCAAAAACGCTCGGGGAATGGTTTTGTGTAGTCGAGATGATATGAATATTGTTCGTAAAAGACCTTAAATCCGTAGTCTTCAAAAAGCTCTAAATAGTAAGGTGGATTGTATGGCATTCCAAAACCCTGAGGCGTAAATCCCCACACAAGTAAGCCATGGTTTATATAGTTTTCGCCCATGTTTGCAGGGCCATCCATTGCCTCCATGCCCATATTTGCGAGCCACTGTTTTGCCTTGTCAAAAAGTATTTTTGAGGCCTCTTTGCTGTTGATGCATTCGAAAAAGCCGATGTTGCCGGTTGGTTGGTCAAACGTATGGGCTTTATCGAAGTCGATAAAAGCTACAATGCGGCCAATCGGATCTTCCTTTTCGTTCAAAAGGACCCATCGACAGGATTTCCCGTGTTTAAAGAATGAATTTTTGCTAGTGTCGAAATTTTCTTCGACCATAGGGGTGAGGGGGCAAGCAAAGTTTGGATCGTTCTTATAGATAATGAGTGGAAGCTTATTGAAAAGCTTAATTGTTTTTTTGCTGCTGACTTCAATGATTTTCATCTTGAACTGATATGTTATTTTTTTGAATTTTCAGAATGGAGAGTGAGTTTCACGCCCATTCTGAAAATTCATTTTCAAATAACAAAGTAGATATTTTTTTTGTTTCGGCAATATAAACAGTCTTCAGTATTAATCTCTACTTGCAAAAATTGAGAGAAGTCGTAAGATGTTTATATAGAGCCACACCAGCGAAAGTAGCAATCCAAAAACGCTGTACCATTCCATGTATTTTGGGGCTCCGGCTTGTGCACCCTGTTCTATGAAATCGAAATCGAGGAGAAGGCTGAATGCCGAAACTCCAGTTACAATTAGGCTGAAGATGATGCCAAAAGTGCCGCCTCCTTGCAAAAACGATAAACCTGCTCCAAATAAACTTGAAATCCAGCCAACAAGGTAAACCAAAGCAATGCCAAACATTGCAGCAATCATGCCTCTTCTGAAACCGCCAGTTACCTTAATGATCCTTTGTCGGTAAATGAACAACATTCCAAGGAACACCGCAAAAGTTATCGCAACCGCACGCATAACCATGCCTGGATACAATGCTTCGAATGTGGCTGAGAGTCCTCCGAGGAACATCCCTTCGAAAATAGCATAAATAGGAGTGAAGAACCCTGCTTTTCTCGGACTGAATGTTGCAATTAAAGAAGTGATAAAGCCTCCGATTCCACCTACAATCATGTACAATTTTACCGCACTTACTGCAGCTGCTGCATTTTCTGGCGTGTAAGCATCGAAAAAGCGTTGCCATGTAAAGAATGCTGAAGCGATAACAAACAGAAGAATTAAGAAGGTTTTATTCATTGTCCCTTTAACTGTCATTTGTTCTTCGGCATAAGAAGTCGAAAAGGCTTTTTCAAAGGTATTTCTGCCAAAAAGTGGATTTGATGTTCTTGTTAAATTCATATTTTAAGATTTTTTATACAGCTTGAATTTGATCAAATAGCGTGCAAGTTTCCAGAGATTGAAAGTTATTTTTTTATCAATGAAATGAAGTCTTCTGATTTTATTTCCTGAAGTATTTCATTTCCAAGATTTTTTGCATTCTGTTCATCCATTGTTAACAGCTCCTCGGCAAAACTTATACATTGTTGGTGCATGTATTCACTTCGGCGTGCCAGCTGACAATATGACTTGTAATAGATATTGTATAACGCGGGGTCTTTGGCCAACGGAATCAATTCTTCGAAGAATATTTCAAACATTTCATCAATGTCGTTTTTAGAGACCATTGCCATTCTTCCCATCATTAGCAGTCCGGCATATTTCACAAGGTATTTTTTACCTCTGCACCATTCAATGGATTTGGCAAACGCAAACGGTGTTTCGGTGAAAAGGTTGAAAACCATTTGTTCTATAAGTTCGGTGTTTTCAGAGGTTTTCAGCCAAAAATCCATTTGAGCTTCAGTTACTTCGCCCGGAATGTCGAGTAACGTAGCCAGAATCATTGTTTCACGCCATTTTTTGTTCCAAAGTTTAAGTGCCAGTAAATGGTCTTTCTTTACTTGTGAGGCAAAATGTTTTAAATCGACAATGGACGCACCCCAGTTCTTTTCGTACTTCAATCCGCGCTGGATCATACTTTCGGCTGTGGTGCCATTTTGCATCGATGGCAATGATTTAACTATTTGTTTAAAAACCTTTTCGGTTTCGGGGTTGTCGAGTAAATATTCCATATCAATAAATAACGAATTCAATCATTACAAATGCGAATATAAGTAGTGCTGTCGATATTGTGTAAATCTTTATAGGAAGATATTTTAATGGCGAAATGTTCAATTTGCGTTTACAAGCAATGGCCAGGTATACTTTCTCGAGCAGATAAGCTATGAAAGTTCCCCATGCAACGCCTTCTATTCCGATGCTTTTGGCCAAGAATAAACTTGTTCCAACATTGATTATGATTTCGAAAAGAGAGGCTCGGACAATGATGCCGTTCATCTTTTTTCCAATCAGAATGGTTTGAGGAATCAATACTCTGCTGATTACCAATAGAAGATAGATGTTGAATATTGTGGCACTGCCTTCGAATTGAGAGTTGAATACAACAGGGAAAAACCAGTGAGAAGTAAGCAGCAAAACTATTGAAATGGGGTAAAGGTACCAGTGAAGCCGAAAAACTTCCGATTTCAATTCGGCCAAAGGTGAATCGATATTCTTTTTTGAAAAATTCGATAACATGGCCATACTCAGAGAGTTTGCCAATAGTAACGAGAGAGGTAACTCCCTTGCCCCGTATTGGAAAATCGCAAAATCTTCGGGCGAAAAATTCGAAGTAATAATGAATCCATCTATGTAAGTTGCCGACGATGATAGGAGTGTTGATAAAACGAGTGGTGCTCCAATTTTAAGATATTCTTTCAAAAGGGGGATGTCGAATTTTGCTTTTGAATAGTTGAAAATGACGAAAAGTAGCCATGCAAATTTGACTACAGTTACAGCAAGTAACCCAACTATCACCTCGTTTAGCCCAAAACCAAAGAGTGGAGGTAGTCCAACTGCCGCAATTTGTAACGAAAAGATAACGATGGCATAAATTAGGATGCTCCGAGGTCGGTTATTGATCAGGTAAATGTATTCGATCAGCATTGCAGGACTGTTGAAGAGAATATAAGCACTTAATAAAAGTGGCATTGGAACGGAGTTTCCATTCAGCAGCAAGTCGGAAAAAGGTTTATTGAGGAAGTAGACCAAAATGGACGCTACTACCGAAAATGCAAGGAGAAGGATGAACGTGTTGAAGATAAGCGCCTTTTTTTCGTCTTCATTTTTTTCAGACGAGAAAGGCATCATTACTTTCAGGAAACCATTAACCCAAAAGAAAGTGAACGCTCCGGCAACAAGTATGAAAGTTTCATAATGGCCTATGTTTGTTTGCCCAATGCCCGATTTCGAAAGCAGAATCCCAATCAACAATAGTGCTCCGTATCGAATCAGTTGAAAAACCTGCAGGGCATTCACATTTGATATGTTTACTTTCTTCAAAAGCGACTTTTTTGAGTTCCGACAAATGTAAAACAAATCTCAGTAGTATTTATTGTGCAGGTTTTTTCATTGTCCGAAAAGTTGTTCTTGGTTGATGTCCAATATCTTTAGCGTGGAGGCAAAAGTTTTTTCATTTCAAATAAAAGAAGGCTTGCACCAAAATAAAATAAAATAGTATATTTGCACCGCAATTGAAAAAGTTGCTTTCATGGTGATAGTAGCTCAGTCGGTTAGAGCATCGGATTGTGGTTCCGAGGGTCGTGGGTTCGAATCCCATCTTTCACCCAACTTTAAAAAACCAGTCTTATTTCGAGGCTGGTTTTTTTTTTGTTAATATCCTTAAGTTGCCCGGTGTTATTGAGATGTTAAAATCGTATCACTTTTTAAACTTAAACGCCGCTTCATTGTCTACCATCTGTGTTTGTCAATCAAAACAATTGTTTAAGTATTCATTATAAATTAGTTAGTTTAGTTTATTTAATTCAGGAGAATAGATGAAGAGATTATTTTTTACAGGCATATTGTTGTCTTTGTTCTCATTTGTGGGTTTTTCACAGCCTTCGCCAAATACTCCAGCGTCACTTCCTAAGTCGGGCGTTGTTGTAGGAAAGATTATTGAGAATGGGAGTAAAGTGCCTCTCGAATATGCCAATGTTGCAGTTTATTCGGCGAGCGATTCATCGCTTGCGGGGGGTGGAATTGCCGATGCAAAAGGATTTTTTAATGTTCCGAATCTTGCACCAGGGGTTTATTACCTCGATGCAAAGTTTATTGGTTATGAAAGTACAGTCAAGAAAGATATCAAAATTGGGCGCGATCAATTTAAAGTTGATTTGGGCGTTGTTGAACTGTTTCCGGCTTCGGCTAATCTTAATGAAGTTAAAGTTGTAGCTCAAGATCGGGCTATTGCTTATGAAATAGATAAAAAAATTGTTGATCCAAGTCAGTTTCCTACTGCGGCCAATGGCACGGCGGTTGACGTACTTTCGAATACTCCTTCTGTTTCTGTTGATATTGAGGGAAATGTAAGTCTTCGTGGAAGTTCAAATTTCACCGTTCTTATTGATGGTCGGCCAACTCCTTTTTCTGCTGCCGATGCCTTGGAGCAAATTCCTGCAAGTACAATTCGGAACATCGAAATTATAACCAACCCTTCGGCCAAGTTCGATCCCGATGGAAATTCTGGTATCATCAATATCAATACAAAAAAGAGTAAAGTAACTGGCATTAGCGGTATTGTTAATGCAAATGCCGACTCTTATGGTTCGTTGTCGGGCGATTTTCTGGTGAATTTTAAAACCGGCAAGTTCAACTTCTTTGTTGGTGGGAATAAAGCCGATCGTAAAGGTATGGGGCAGTCAAACCGCTTGAATATAACTTATGGTGCCGATACTGTTACCACTAACGCTTCGGGCGAAAATGAAAACGGGCACAATTCATGGTCCACTAAAGCCGGTGTCGATTATTATATCAACGATAAAAATACTTTGTCGCTTGCAGCAAACCTTAATGGACGTTCGCGGTTAAACAGCGGCATAAACGATTTCATGGAATCCTCGACAAGTGGCTACACCTTGAACACGTTAACAAATAGTGAAGGCGAAGGCAGTAGTGAGAATGTAGCTTTTAACCTCGACTATAAAAGAACTTTTGAACGTGCAGGACAGGAGCTTACAGCAATGCTTTATTACTCGACTGGTACCGACGATGAGCTTTCGTATTTCGAACAGTTTCTGAGCGATACCCTTTTATACAATGGACAGAAAAACTGGGAGTATGGAGATGAAGGTCAGACCCGTTTTAAACTTGACTACGTGCATCCGATTTCAGCAAAAATGAAAATTGAAGCAGGTTATCAGGCTCTTCTGAAGAATGAATTTGGTTGGAACGATGTTCATTGGTACACTGTTGCCGATGATTACGAACCTTTAAAATCTTCGCAATATTATACCGATTCCGATTTCAAACAGAATATTCAAGCCTTATATGCGACATGGAGCAATTCAGGTAATAAATTTGGCTATCAGCTTGGGTTGCGCACCGAATATACCAATCGTTTGATTACTTATTCGGGTTCGACCGATGAGTACAAGATCGATAAGTGGGACTTTTTTCCAACGGTACATCTTTCTTTCAACATTTCTGAAAAGCAGCAACTTACAACAAGCTATACCCGCCGTATTCAACGACCAAGAGGTCATTTCCTCGAACCATTTAAAACGTACACCGATGCTTACAATATCCGTCAGGGAAATCCGGGCATTGAAAACGAATATGTCGATTCGTATGAAATGGGATATCAGTTGCAGTTAGACAAAGGATTTATTTCGACCGAAGTTTATCACCGTCAAATAAATAATAAGATAGAGCAGATTAGAAGTGTCTATTCTGAAACCGTAATGCTTCAGACTTTCGATAATATCGGAACCGATTATTCAACAGGTGCAGAGCTGATGCTTAACTATAGGCCAGTCAAGTGGTGGTCGTTTAACCTGATGGGTAATATTTACCGTTACCAAATTTTAGGAAAACTTTATGGCAAAGATATCGATCAGTTGAGCACAAACTGGAACTCTAGGTTGAGTAATACATTCAATATTACAAAGACAACCAAGCTTCAGATCGATGCAATGTATAACAGTCCAACCACTTCGGCGCAGGGTCGCCGCGATGGGTTTTTGTTTTCGAACATGGCAGTTCGGCAAGATTTCTTCAAGAACAAACTGAATGTTACACTTTCGGTTCGCGATGTGTTGAATACAGCCAAGTTTGGTTTCGAATCGAGTGGCGCAGGGTTTTATAACAAATCGAGTTTCGATATGAAGTCGCCTGTGTTTTCGCTTGCGTTATCTTATAAAATCAACAATTACAGGCAGAAACAACGCATCCCAAATGGCGAAAACGGTAATGTCGAGAATGGAAGCGACACCGAAATTGACATGGGTGGTGGCGGAGATATGGAGTAATAGTTCAATCTGTTTTTGAACAGAACGTGCTAATTATTCCCCAATTTGATAGGTAGTTTTTATTTTAGATTCAATAAGAGTATTGTTTTCAGTGGCCGGGCAATTTGTCCGGCCTTTTTTTAGTCGATTTCTTGTTACCTTTGCACCTTATAAATAGTTAGAATGGAAGGCACACAGCGTAAAAATGTTAAGCCAGGGGTTGAGGTCGAAATTGTTTTGAAAGCCGATCAGCGAACAGGCAATCTCACCAATGGAATAGTGAAGGATATACTTACCAATTCAGCCTTTCATCCTCATGGCATTAAAGTACGGTTAACAAGCGGCCAAGTTGGGCGCATTAAAGAGATTTTAGAATAATGGAACAGGAAAAAAAAGAGATACGGCACGGAGCAAAACCCGAAATTGTGCTTCAGGTTAAAGCCGAAAATGAATTGATGAAATTTTTGATCGAATCAATGCCCCATAAAAACCGGAACAACATTAAAAGCTTTCTCAGCGGAAATCAGGTTGAGGTAGACGGGAAGATCGTTACAAAGTTCAACCACCTGCTAAAACCCGGAAGCGTGGTACGCATTGTGTGGCAACGCTCAGAAATAGCTACGAAATCGTTCAAAGGCTTTTCAATTGTTTTTGAAGACGAACACCTGATTGTTATCGACAAGCATTCGGGCGTGTTGTCGGTTGCCACTAAGGGCGAACGCGACTATACTGCTTACAACTTCCTGAGCAAACATGTGAAGAGGGAAGGCCCAAATAAGAAGATCTTTGTTGTACACCGCCTCGACCGCGAAACTTCGGGCTTAATGGTTTTTGCCAAAAGTGCTAATGTGCAGCACCTGATGCAAGATAACTGGAAAGATGTTGTTACCGAACGTGCTTATTTGGCAATTGTTGAGGGTGTTGTTGAAGACAACGAAGGAACAATTGAGTCGTACCTGCACGAAAACGGGGTCTTTGTTGTTTTTTCAGATCAAAACCCCGAAAGCGGCAAGAAGGCGATCACTAATTATACGGTGTTGAAACGTAGCAAGGAATATACCCTGCTGATGGTTCGATTGGACACCGGCCGGAAAAACCAGATTCGTGTGCACATGCAAGATCTTGGCCACCCTATTATCAACGATAAGAAGTACGGTGCAAAACTAAACCCTATCGACAGGTTGGGGCTCCATGCCAAAGTGTTGGCGTTTACACACCCTATTACTGGCGAAAAGTTGCGCTTCGAAACTGCAATGCCACGTAAATTCCAACGGTTGTTTTAATAAATTCCTTACGATGAAGATTACAGATATTAACGGAACAGTAACGTTGAACAATGGGGTAGAGATGCCCTATTTTGGGTTGGGGACATGGAAATCGACCGACGGCGACGAGGTGAAAAGCTCTGTGCGTTTTGCATTGAATGCCGGTTATAAACTGATTGATACTGCTACTCTTTATAGGAACGAAAAAGGTATTGGCGAGGCTATAAAAGAGAGTGGTGTGAAGCGCGAAGATCTTTTCATTACCTCCAAAGTGTGGAACGACGACCAAGGGTTTGATTCTACACTTGCAGCTTACGACAAAAGCCTCAGACTGTTGGGAACCGATTACCTCGACCTTTACCTAATACATTGGCCAGTTACAGGCAAATATATCGAAACTTGGAAGGCACTCGAAAAGATTTATAAAGAGGGTAGGGTGCGGGCCATTGGCATCAGTAACTTCCTGCCTGTTCATCTCGATAAATTATTGCCCGAAGCAGAGGTGGTTCCGGCCATCAACCAAATGGAATTCCACCCATATATTATACAACAGCCACTTATAGACCAGTGCCGCGAGGCAGGAATCAACTATCAGGCATGGAGCCCAATTATGCTGGGTAAGGTTTTCGAAATACCATTGTTCAAAGAAATTGGCAACAAATATGGCAAGAACGAAGCGCAAGTTGTATTGCGATGGGACTTGCAGCGTGGTGTGCTCACTATTCCGAAATCGGTAAAAGAAGAGCGGATAATTTCGAATGCCAATATTTTCGACTTTGAACTGTCGGATGCCGACATGGCGCAAATCAACGCCCTCGACTGCAACACCCGCTTTGG
>CAZRXT010000015.1:0-14698 GCA_964604035.1 uncultured Prolixibacteraceae bacterium
CGATGTCGAAAACAATAAAAATCAAAAAAGGATTAGATATCAAATTGAAAGGAATGGCCGAATTATCCATTGGAGGTGAAATCACTTCAACTCTTTATGGCATTGAACCAGCTAATTTCCTTGGACTGATACCAAAGCTGTCTGTAAAACCTGATGAGTACGTTAAAGTTGGGACACCACTATTTTACGACAAAAACCAACCAGAAGTAAAAATTACTTCGCCGGTAAGTGGCAAAGTTGTAGCAATTAACCGTGGCGACCGACGTAAGATTTTGGATATCGAAATTGAAAGCGATAACAAATTCGAATCGGAACAATTCTCTATTGGAGAATTAAGTTCAATTAACCGCGACTCAATCAAAGAAGTTTTACTAAGCAGTGGTCTCTGGCCATATCTTATCCAACGTCCGTTTGGCATTATTGCTAAACCATCGGATACTCCGCGCGATATTTTTGTATCGGGCTTTGATTCTGCACCATTGGCACCCAGTTATGATTTTTCGTTAGCCAATGATCTAAAATCCTTCCAAAAAGGTATTGATGTATTGGCAAAACTTACCGACGGTAAAGTTTATCTTGGTGTTCGTAGCGGCTCTAAATTAGCCGAAGTAAAAAATGCAGAAGTAAACGTTTTCGACGGACCTCATCCGGCGGGGAATGTTGGCATACAAATCCATCACTTGAAACCTATCAATAAAGGCGACAAAGTTTGGACTATTGATCCGCAGGCAGTTGTATTCATTGGACGTTTGTTCTCCGATGGAAAACTGAATTTCAGCAAAATAGTTTCATTAACCGGTTCCGAAGTTAAGAACCCAATGTATTATAAAACAGTTGTTGGCGTTAAAGCTTCTTCAATTGTTTCGGGAAAAACTGAAGCTTCAGGAAAAGAGAGAATCATAGCAGGAAACGTTCTTACAGGTAAAAAAATGAATGCTGATGATTACCTCAATTACTATGCAAACCAGATAACAGTAATTCCTGAAGGTGACAATTATGAATTTTTAGGATGGGCTATGCCCCGGTTCAATAAATTCAGCTTTTCGCGTGCCTACTTTTCGTGGTTAACCCCAGGAAAAACTTACCGTGCCGATGCTAATTTGAACGGCGAAGAACGCGCTTATGTAATGACTGGACAATACGAAAAAGTACTGCCAATGGACATACTTCCTGTTCATTTGATCAAATCGATCATGGCCGACGATATCGACAAAATGGAATTACTCGGCATTTACGAGGTCATTGAAGAAGACCTTGCCCTATGTGAATATGTTTGCACTTCAAAAATAGAAGTTCAGCACATTCTTCGTAAAGGTATCGACCTGATTGTAAAAGAACTTGGTTAATTAAAACATAAGATGAAATTACTCAGAACATATATCGACAAGAATAAACCGCTGTTTCAAAAAGGCGGGAAATTTGAAAAGTTGGGCTCAACATTTGGTGCTTTCGAAACCTTTTTGTTTACGCCTAACCACACTTCAAAATCGGGAACCCACATTCACGATACCATTGACCTAAAAAGGACAATGATTATTGTGGTGCTTGCCCTTGTGCCTGCTTTACTTTTTGGAAGCTGGAACATTGGCTACCAAAATGGCTTGGCTTTTGGCATTGAACGTTCGCTTTTGGAGAACTTCTTCTTTGGATTCTTCAAAATGTTGCCAATACTTATTGTATCGTATGTGGTCGGTTTGGGTATCGAATTTATCACCGCCCAAATTCGTGGCCACGAAGTAAACGAAGGCTTTTTAGTAACAGGTATCCTTATTCCGCTTATAGTTCCGGTAACCACACCGTTATGGATGGTGGCTTTGGCCGTAGCTTTTGCCGTAATTTTTGGAAAAGAGATTTTTGGCGGAACAGGTTATAACATTATGAACGTAGCTTTAATTGCACGTGCATTTTTGTTCTTTGCTTACCCTTCGTACATGTCGGGCGACACAGTTTGGATCGAAGGTTTGACCAGCCAAACAGCTATCGACGGTTTCTCGGGAGCAACACCTCTGGCTCAATTAGCTCAGGGTGCAGCAGCGCCAGTGGCGTCAATCAGCGATTTGTTTTTCGGGTTTATTCCAGGTTCTATTGGCGAAACATCGAAGTTTGCAATCCTAATTGGTGCTGTAATTCTAATTTTCTCAGGAATAGCTAGCTGGAAAATAATGCTTTCGGCAGTAATTGGTGTAATGTCTATCGGCCTTCTGTGCAATGGCTTGGCGGTTAATGAATACATGGCAGTACCTGCTTATTACCACTTGTTAACAGGCGGTTTTGCTTTTGGTGCCGTGTTTATGGCCACCGACCCTGTTACCGCTCCACATACCGAAAAAGGGAAATGGATTTATGGATTCATGATTGGTGCTTTTGTGGTGCTTATCAGGGTTTTCAATCCTGCTTATCCCGAAGGTATGATGTTGGCTATTTTATTGCTGAATGTTTGGTCTCCACTGATCGATTACTTTGTGGTCGAAGGCCATATCAAACGCAGGATGAAAAGGTTTGTAATTAAGAAAAACGCATAAACGAGAAACGCAATGAAGAACTTTAGCAATACCTATATTTTTATTTTCTCGGCAGTAATGGTTGTTATTGTAGCACTTTTACTCTCAACAGCAGCGTTGCAGTTAAAGCCTTTTCAAGATAAAAATATTGAAGTTGAGAAGAAGCAAAATATTCTTGGTTCTATTAGAATAACATCGACACCTGTTGATGCAGTTGACCTTTACGCCAAATACATTACCAGCAGTTTTGTAGTAAACAACAAAGGCGAAAAATTGGAAGGCGAAGATGCTTTTTCTATCGACATTAAGAAAGAATTGTCGAAACCTGCTGCCGATCGTAAACTTCCTGTTTATGTCGGCACTCTCGACAATGGCACAAATGCCTATGTGATGCCAGTACGTGGAAAAGGACTTTGGGGACCAATTTGGGGTTATGTTTCATTAAAACCCGATATGAACACAATTTATGGTGTCGTATTCGACCATCAGGGTGAAACACCTGGGCTTGGAGCCGAAATTGCCACAGAATTCTTTCAAACACCGTTTATCGACAAACAACTGTTCAAAGATTCAACAGAATTTGTGTCGATTAAAGTGCTTAAAGGAGGTGCTCCCGAAGGAGATATGCACAGTGTAGATGCGATTTCGGGTGGTACAATTACCTCTAAAGCTCTGGAAGAAATGCTCGACACATGTTTGGTGCAGTACAAAACATTCTATATTCAAAATCGTCAATAACTAAATACTGATTGCGATGAGTGTATTTTCATCTAAAAATTTTAAACTGCTCACAGGTCCTCTGAATTTTCAGAACCCTGTAACTGTTCAAATCCTAGGGATTTGTTCGGCCCTGGCAGTAACCGTTAAACTGAAGCCTGCCATTGTAATGGGATTATCGGTTTTAGTTGTAACAGCAATTTCAAACTTGGTAATTTCGTTGCTAAGAAACTATATTCCATCACGTATCCGCATTATTGTACAGTTGGTTATTGTAGCCACAATGGTAATTTTGGTAGACCAAGTACTTCGGGCTTTTGTTTACGATGTAAGCAAGCAGCTTTCGGTGTATGTTGGGTTGATCATTACCAACTGTATCATCATGGGCCGACTCGAAGCTTATGCAATGGCCAACAAACCTTGGCCTTCGTTTGTCGATGGAGTTGGTAATGGTGCCGGTTATGCCATCATCTTGATTATGGTTGCCTTTGTTCGCGAGTTATTTGGTTCGGGTACCTTATTTGGATTTCAGGTTGTGCCAAAAGCATTCTACGAATTTGGATATGTTAACAACGGAATGATGATCATGCCTACTATGGCTCTCATCTTGGTTGGTTGTATCATCTGGATACAACGTAGTTTTAACAAGGATTTGATCGAAAAAGATTAACCCATTAAAGACTTCGATTATGCAAGAAATGATTAACATATTTGTCAAGTCGATTTTTATCGACAATATGGTATTTGCCTTTTTCCTTGGTATGTGTTCCTATTTGGCCGTATCGAAAACGGTAAAGACATCGATAGGTTTGGGTGCAGCTGTAGTTTTTGTGCAAGTAATTACTGTTCCTGTTAACTACCTTTTACTTGAATATGTATTAAAACCAGGTGCTTTGTCGTGGTTAGGTGCTAACTTCACTGGTGTTGACCTTTCGTTTTTAAGTTTCATGATTTACATTGCCACAATTGCCGCAATGGTGCAGTTGGTTGAGATGTTTATCGAGAAATTTTCGCCTTCGCTTTACAATTCATTGGGTATTTTCCTCCCCTTAATTGCTGTTAACTGTGCAATTTTAGGAGGTTCACTCTTTATGGAGCAGCGCGAATACGAAAATATTGGTCAAGTACTTTCGTTTGGTCTAGGTTCTGGTATTGGCTGGATGTTGGCCATTGTTTCGTTGGCTGCCATTCGTGAGAAAATGAAATACAATAAAATACCTGCTCCGCTACGTGGAATTGGAATTACGTTCATCGTTACCGGTTTAATGAGCTTGGCATTTATGAGCTTCTTAGGGATTAAACTTTAATGTTAAAAACTGAAATACAATGATATTAGGTTCAACCATATTCGTTATGCTCACCAGCGTTGCTGCTTTTTTGATAATTGTATTGCTGTTGGTGGCAACTTTGCTATATGCCAAAGCAAAGCTAACAGCAGCTGGTGAAGTAAAAATTACAATCAACGACGAAAAAGAGCTTATTGCCAACCCAGGCAGTACAATACTCTCAACACTTTCTGAAAAAGGTATATTTCTTCCATCAGCTTGTGGTGGTGGTGGTACTTGCGGAATGTGCCGTTGCCAGGTTGAAGAGGGCGGAGGTTCAATTCTACCTACCGAAACCAGCTTCTTTACCCGTAAAGAGCAACAAAATAACTGGCGCTTGGGCTGTCAGGTAAAAATCCGCGAAGATGTTAAGATTAGGGTTCCTGAAGAAATTTTAGGAATTAAAAAATGGGAATGCGAAGTTGTTTCTAACCGAAACGTTGCATCGTTCATCAAAGAGTTCGTTGTGAAATTACCTGAAGGCGAAACCCTCAATTTCCAATCTGGAGGTTATATCCAAATCGATGTCCCTAAATACGAATGCGAATACAAAAACTTCGACATCGACCCAGAGTACCACGACGAGTGGGATAAGTTTAAACTTTGGGATCTTAAAATGAAGAATACCGAAGAAACATACCGTGCATATTCAATGGCCAATCACCCTGCCGAAGGCAATATTGTGATGTTGAATATCCGTATTGCTACTCCACCTTGGGACAGGCAAAAAAATGGCTGGGCCGATGTGCCTGCCGGAGTATGTTCATCGTATATATTTTCGCGCAAACCAGGCGACAAAGTAACTGTTTCTGGTCCTTACGGAGAATTCCACATTCAAGATACTCAGAATGAAATGTTATACATTGGTGGAGGTGCAGGTATGGCGCCATTGCGTTCTCAGCTTTTCCACTTATTTCACACATTGAAAACTGGCCGAAAAGTCTCTTACTGGTATGGTGCCCGCTCAGTGCGCGAAATATTTTATGAAGATCAATTCCGCGCTATTGAGAAAGATTTTCCAAATTTCAAATTCACCATTGCCTTAAGTGATCCTGCTCCAAACGATAATTGGACAGGGCCTGTAGGCTTCATTCATCAGGTGATTTATGACAATTATTTGAAAGATCACGAAGCTCCAGAAGATATTGAATATTACATGTGTGGCCCTGGTCCTATGACTAATGCTGCAACCAAAATGTTATACGATTTAGGCGTTGAAAAAGAAAGTATTTATTTTGACGACTTCGGAAATTAAAGACATTATAAATGATTTATATAAAAGGTGCCCGTTTACTAAATAGGCACCTTTTTTTATTGAAAATACTTAGGCATAATACATTTCAGGAAAAAGTTTCATTTTAAATCTTAACTTTTTTTCAATACTGATTTCAATTTATATAGTTGAAAATTATTAGAACTACCGTGTACCTTAATAAAAAATCAACAGAATACTCGTTGAAATTACACACCCCAACAACACGTTTATAATAAATACCTTACAGATATGTTTCTACGAACATCTATGCCACTGCTCATAGCCTGAAACAATAAAAAAAAGAAACAAACTCCAAAGAACTTCAATTCTCAAAGTTTGCACATCATCTTGTTTAGCAGTTCTTTGCTAAGCTTGCATCATGAAAAAACATATTTTCACTTATCATTTTGTGTTAAAAAAAGATTAATTTGGTAGCAATTACTGATCATTAACGAATAAACTTTTGCGATGGATATCTTAGGAAAATTCAAATTTAAAAAATTGTCATACAAAATTGGTCTTCTTATTATTACAACAGAATTTATCGCCCTGTTTGCATTAGGCATATTCTACATCGATCGGTTCAGATCCCAAATTGAAGATGGGCTGCAACAAAAATTTCAGACCCCGGCTTACCTCATGTCAAAAGGCCTGCTTCGATACGAAACTACCGAAGACAAGTCTACGATGGAAAATTTGGTTGGAGAAACAATTGAAGATTGCATCATCGTTGGTTCCAACGGAAAGGTTTATTTCTCTCTAAACAAAGAATACATTGAAAAGTCCAAAGATGAAGTAGCAGTATTGAAAGGATATTCTCAACTATCGCAAGAGATTACCGAGTCGTCGTTCATGAATGTTTCGAATAATGGGAAAGATTATTTTGTAACCATCAGTCCGCTTCGCCTCGACGACGGAAAATTTCTGGGACACTTGTTCATCTATGCAAAAATGGATCGAATCAGAGCTCAAAAGGCAGCAATAACTTGGATGTTCATACTGGGCTCGTTACTCTGCATCCTTTTAACTTCGGGTGTTATTATTTACCTCTTCGACAGATCATTCACACAGAAGATAAACCTGACGCTCAAGAAATTAACTGACATACAGAAAGGTAAATTATCGAAAGACCTTCTTAAAGTTGATTCTGAAGATGAAATTGGATTGCTGAGCGAGGCTACTAATAATTTAAGCTTAAAACTTCGGGAAATAGTTTTCAGAATTGCTACCGGTGCGAAGAAAGTAAATGGTAGCAGTACGCAAATCAACGAAATATCAACAAAAGTTGCCTCTGGATCTATGCAACAAGCAACTTCGGCCGAAGAAGTTTCGTCGGCAGTTGAAGAGATGGCCGCTGTAATTCAGGACAGTAACCACAATGCAAATCAAACCATGTTGATCTCCGACAAAGCAGCTCAGGGAATTAAAGAACTAATAGAACGAGAAGAAGAAAGTTTGAGGTACATTAAAGAGATTTCACAGAAAATATCCATCGTAAACGATATCGCGTTCCAAACAAATATTCTTGCACTTAACGCTGCTGTTGAAGCTGCAAGAGCAGGAGAACAAGGAAGAGGTTTTGCTGTTGTGGCTGGTGAAGTTCGACGACTTGCAGAAAACAGCCGTGTTGCTGCCGACGAAATCACTAAACTTTCTGCTAAATCGGTTAGTATTACGATAAACGCTCACGACTTCATGATTAACCTTGCTCCTGAAATAGAAAAAACATCGAGACTTGTACACGACATTTCTGTTTCAAGTAATGAACTCAATAACGGAGCTTCGCAAATCAATAGCGCAATTCAGGAACTAAATCTTGTAATTCAGCAATATACTGCCACCGCCGAAGAAATGAACAGAAATTCTGAAATACTAAAAACCGAAGCTGTAGAACTAGGCCAAAGCATTGCTTTTTTCAAACTTGAAAAGTAATTAATCAAACTTATTGTGGCTAAAAAAAAGCGATACGAATTTCCACCGTACAATAAAATCTACAATGGCTACAAAAGATCAAATTATTGAACATCTTTTGTAGCCATTATTTCTGTCAAAAATCTTTAGAGTGACTTCGAAAAACAGAAAGATTGTATAGTTTGGTACTCTTTTTGATATTCTAACAAACATTGACTAAGAAAATTTATTAATTTCCTGCTTTAATTAAATATAAAACCGACATGTTGAATCGTTTTCTACTCATAATCACCATTTTACTTGGGACACTGAGTGCCAGTAGTCAGGTCAAAATTCAGTTTAGCCGCTTGATCGATGAAAATTTCACTGAATCGAACATCCTGTCAGAACTGAAATTTACAGAGTTGCAATTAGAAAAACCAGGGATGATTGCGCCCGACATGGAATTAAAATACGAAGACAACAACTATTTTATTCTCGACAACAGGTTCACTCAATGCGTTTACCGTTTCGATGAAGATGGCTTACTACTCAACACCATTTGTGAAAAAATTGCAGGCGATACAATTAATAAAATGGTTCTGAAGAATCCGGTAAAATTCAGTGTCAACCCGTTTCTTAAACAAGTAGAAATTTACAATTTCGAAAGTTCAGGAGTTCAGCGGTTTTCATACGATGGGGCATATCAAGACAAAATAAAGTTTTCGATCAACCCTGCCGATTTTATACGCGACAGAGATGGTAACTATCTCATTTACACCGGATGGAACAACAAAGATTCGCAATTCAGATTGCTACAAACCGACAAAAATGGAAATGTTACCGACCGAAAGATGAGATTAGTTTCGAAATGTACTCCAACTGAGGGAATGTCGTTTTACAATTCTCATAAAGGAATTTGTTTGTGGGAGTTGCTAGGAAATTCTACCTACATGATCAACAAAGGCATTATTACCGAAAAATACAACTTCAACTTTGGAACAAAAAGCCTTTTGCCAAACTACCACGAACTTGAAGCAAGCGACTCTTATCAGTTAATTAATCATACTGGATATTACACAATTAAGAAATACCTTGAGAATGACAATTTCGCTTATTTCTTTCTGAATTTCACAAGTAGCGAAAGCAAGCAAATGATTCACGTTGTTTATGATAAGAAAACGAACAAAACATTTAAGCTTCTCGAAAATTCGGGCATAGGTGCATTCAACAAAGCTCAGGCATTAACCGAAAATGATGAACTAATTTTCTTGATAGTCCAAAAAAAAATTAGGCAAGTATTAAGCGCAGAAAATGAAGCGTTCTCCCCTATTTTTGGAGAATTAGCAGAATCAATTAACTCATTAAGAAACCCTATTGTTCTAAGAATTAAACTCCAATCGCTGGCAATTTCAAATGATGACACACAAAGTGAGCAGAAACAAGAACCAATCGATTAATCTTTTGTAAGAGTGAGATTTTTATATTTCATCTCCTCTTTTGCTTTTCGTTGTTCCATTTTATCCCAGCTCTGAGCGCAGGTAACTCCCTGATCGGCAAGTTTTTTATTGCCACTCACATGTATATTGGGAAATTTATGAGTTTTCTTGAAGATAATTTGTATTGCCAAACCAAACATAGCAAGCCCAAGAATACCAATAACAATCAACAATAACTTTAAATATTCCATAATTGTAAATTTTAAGCTTCAAAGTTATCGGTTATCGCTTTCATTATCCATCTTTCGGAAAAAGCTTAACATTAATTTAGGGCTATCAGGTATTTTACTATTATCGACGCTCAGTAAATGAAGCAGTTTACTGCACTCAAGAATAATATTCCCTTTGGCAAAGCCATTTTGAAGAGCAAAATTTAACCACTTAAGTACTATAAATGCGTTGAAAAGATGAAAAAATCTTTTCCTGAATATATGAAGAGAGCTGCAATTCGAGATCAACTGCAAAAGATCGGGCAAGAAGTTAATCTCAACACAAAACTGCTGAAAAACTGCATCTTTAGAAAAATCACTTTTCTTTAATGATCTTGAATTCAGATAATAATATTCGACAGAAGCAAAAAAATCTTTCAGCACTAAGAAAGACTCTATGGAATAAGTCAATTCAATATCACGATCACCGTTAGAATATTGTTGCAGAACCTTACCTGTACCAAAAGGCACCCTGTTCGAAAACCTAGATGAAGGAGAAACTGTTGTTGATTTTATAACGCCAAGCTCGCCCAACAAAGAGAGCTTATGCAAAAAATAAAAATCTTCGCCAGCCTTTTTCCTGTTCATACCACCTTGCGCCACATAAGCACTGGCCAACACCGCAAAACAAGAACCAACAGTATAAAACGAGTTAGGGAACCCGGTAAACGCCAACGCTTGTTTATAGTATCTCATATACAACTCATAAAACACTATGGCCTCGCCAGTTATATCATCAGAAATTGGGTGTTCAAAATAGATTGTAGCTCCTACCCTTTTTGTCTCTTTTGTAAAGAATGAATAAATAGCCACAAAATAATTTGGATCTACAAGTGTGTCAGCATCTAACGAAATAATTACACCCCGATCATTATCGTTTCGGTTGAAATGAGTTACGGCCCAATCCATTCCTATTTTTCGAGCCCAACCCACGCCAGCATGTTTCGAAGGTAAATTTGCTGACTCTATCCAGGAAAGATGCAACCAAGCTGGCATTTCGCCGAGCATAGAGCTAATCTCGATTATCGTGGTGCGATTTTGAAGCTTTACCTCCTCTGGAGAATTTTCGGCACTATTCACCACCACAACAACACCAACCGAAACACCTGGATCGGAGCAAGAACATAACGAATTAATTGTAGCCGAAATCTCAGGCTCATCATAACAAGGAATAACAACGATCATCTCAAATCTATCGTTAGAAAGATCCTCAACAAAGGCGTTGCTTCTGTTTTTTTCTATGTACAGATCGGCAAAAGGCATGGTGGTAGAATAAAAAAACCGCGTTCGAAATGAACACGGTTCCTTCTATAAATTGATTCTAGTTATTTCGTTGCTTTATAACGAGCATTAAGCCCGTCAAGAATTTCTTTGCTTATATTGTATTTCTGATCGCCAACAATAATGTTGCCGTTATTACTCAGAATGTAGGTGTAGTTATGAATTTTATTATACTCTTTAACGTAGTTGGTTATACTATCGGCAAGGCGCTGATTAATCGACGCTTCCATTTGGCCCAACTTTGTAGAAAGTTCGTAATCCATACGCTTCATCTCTTCTTGCTGACCAAGGAGCCTGTCGCGTTCGCTTATTGCTCTTTCTTCATTTAAGAAACCGCCACGTTGCACTTTATCCTGAAAAGCAGCTGCTTGTCGTTCTAAAGATTCTCTTTTTTTGCCGAATTCGGTATTGTATTGCTGCTGCTGGCTCATGAAGTCTTGATGTAAATCAATAGCCATCTGATAATTAACCAAAACCGAATCGGTTAAAATATACGCAATCTTGATGGTTTCAGAACCTGTGGCTGAACTTTTGTCGCTAGATTTAGGCGAACAACTTGTAAAAGAAGAGATAAAAAGAGCGACAACTCCAACAAAAGAAACAGCGCTCACTATTAATGGTAACTTTTTCATCAGTTATATGCTTTAAAATTTATATCACTTTGTCAAATCTGTTTTGACAAACACAAAGATAATTTTATTATCGATTTTGAAAAGCGATGAATTTGTTAATCATTTATAAAACAAGGTGGTTTAAAACCGTATTATATTTTGAGTATTATTTCGTCAAGAGATCTTTTAGGTACGTGGTGCACACCATTTTCGTCGCGCCAATACTTTACATCTCCATTTTCAATTTCGTCAACAACAACCTTTTCAACAGGCTTACCCAATGCAATTACGTTTATAACCTGATACTGATCTGGGATATTTAGCAACTCAACCAACAATGGGCGGTTTACGGTGCGGAAAATACAACCTCCAAACCCGGCCTCAACGGCTGCCAGCAAAATGCTTTGCATAGCAATCCCATCGTCGCAGAAAAAACTTTTCGCAATAGTGGTGTCAAGCAACTGCACAATATAAGCCGAAGGTCTTTCGCCTTCAACAGGACCGACCCAGTCGTTAAGGTATGCAGCCCAACCAAGAGTAGAGAAAATTTTACTGTTTTTATCATTATCAGAAGAGATAATGTACTTCAACGATTGCAAATTGCCACCCGACGCTGAAAATCGAACAAGATTTACCCATTGCAACAGTTGTTGCTCCGAAATACGAGTTGACTCATCGAATCTACGATAAGTCCGATTCTTTAAAATTAGATCGTACAACATAAAATGAAAAAAATGAAAAAGGATTGGGAGTGTGCGCAATTTAAAATATGACCAACGATAATCTGCAATAGAAGTAAGAATTTTCCCAATCCTTTCAATGCAAAAACGATACAATCAATAAAATATTGCAATACACTTCCACTAAAACTCTATTCTAATTTGTCAATAGTCATTGAAAGATCATGCATATTGAAAACTAATTTTTTTCCTTCAAGAGTTAATCCTTTCCCGGTTAATACTTTTACAACTTCGCCGGCCATTAAACTTCCAACCACTCCGGCAGCAAAACCCATATAACTACTTTTCAATGAATCGGAAGCGAAACCTTCGGGATAATAATGGTGCAATGCCTGTGAATCTTTAAAATTGAAAACACTAACCTCGCCACCAAAACCTGAAACCGAACCAAAAATTAAAGGCAACTGCTTCCTGTCGGAAATGGAATCGACCAATTTAAGCATTGGCGAGTTTTTAGTTGTAACAACAATTGCATCGTATAGAGGCAACATTTCAGAAGCCATTCGCTCTTGCAATTCGAACGGATAACAGTTGTACAAACAATTTTTATTGAGCTTTCGCGCTCTTGAAATTGCCAGTTCGGCTTTTGATTTGCCAATTTCGTCTTCAGAAAACAAAATTTCGCCATATAACTCAGATAGTGAGATTAGCTCCTGATCGGCAATGCCAACCATTCCGATACCCGCAGCTGCCAAATATTGCAAAACAGAATTCCCTAAACTTCCGGCACCAATAATTAAAACCTTTGATTGTTTTAACTTCATCTGGCCTTCTTCCCCAAAATCACTGACATTAAAATGCCCTTGATATCTCTCTCTCTCGTCGGATGTAAACATACTTTCTGTTATAAATTATAAGTTGTTTAAATTAATTAAAACTTTCGAAGCGAAAAGCTGACAAAAGTACTATTCTATACACAAAAATACTGTATACCAATGTAAGTTTCAGCTAAACTACATTTAGCAGCATCTACATATCAGATGAATTAACAGAATTCTACCGTTACTCATATTTGTCAATAGATTTAGCTGCCACTAAAAAGTAATAAAAATCAATGTCGAAAAAAAGGGAAAAAGATGAAGAGGTTAATTGCCATTTTTATAAAAAAACTGGTTATTTGCACTATCGTTTCTTAAACTAAATATTTAAATGTACACACTCTTAAAACATAAGATTGGCCATTTTGTTTATTTCGAAGGATTAAATAATAGATTTTTTCTCGCATCATGAATTACCAGGAGACATTAAATTACTTATACGCACAGCTACCTATGTTTCACCGCATTGGAGCAGCTGCATTAAAGAACAATCTCGACAATACTATTGCGCTCGACAACTATTTCGAACATCCACATAAAAGCTACAAAACTATTCATGTAGCAGGTACAAACGGCAAAGGCTCAGTTTCGCACCTACTTGCATCAATATTTCAACAAGCCGGCTTCAAAACCGGACTTTACACCTCGCCTCATCTGAAAGACTTCAGAGAGAGGATTCGCATCAACGGGGAAATGATTCCAGAAGAAGCTGTTACAGTATTTATTGAAGATTTTTTAAGGCTGAATAAAACGCCAAAAATTGAACCTTCATTTTTTGAATTAACTATGAGTATGGCTTTCGACTATTTCAGAAAAGAAAAAGTTGACATTGCAATTGTTGAAGTTGGACTTGGTGGACGATTAGACTCTACCAATATCATTACTCCTGAAATTTCGGTCATCACCAACATAAGTTTCGATCACGTCAATATTTTAGGCGACACCCTTGAAAAGATTGCAGCAGAAAAGGCCGGAATCATAAAAGAAAACATCCCAGTTGTTATTGGCGAAACACAATCGGAAACAGAACAAGTTTTCAGAAATACTGCAAAGTCGAAAAACTCAGAAATACGTTTTGCCGATCAGGAATACCTTATTGAAAACCTTAATAATGGGCACTTTAAAGTTTTCTCAGCAAAGAATAAAACAACTAAAGAAATTGAATTGGACCTGAAAGGATGCTATCAGCAAAAAAATCTTGCAACAGTTTTGCTGACTGTAGATGTTCTGAACGAAAAAGGGTTCAACCTTTCGGAAGAGATAGTTAAAGAGGCACTGAAAAGCTCAGCCAAAAACACAGGGTTACTTGGTCGCTGGCAACAAATTGGCGAAAATCCAAGAATAATTTGCGACACAGGCCACAACGAAGGGGGAATAACACTTGTAACTCAGCAACTTCGAAATGAAAAATATGAGCATCTGCATATTGTTTTCGGCATGGTGAACGACAAAGAGATAGACAAAGTACTCGCTCTTTTACCAAAATCGGCAACATATTATTTCACACGGGCATCTATTGAAAGAGCTTTAGACGAAAACGAATTGATGCTAAAAGCTTCGAAATATAACCTCGTTGGAAAATCATATTCTTCAACACAAAAGGCTTTAGAAGCAGCAAAAGAAAATGCATCAATAAACGATCTTATTTTCGTTGGTGGTAGTACATTTATTGTAGCCGAAGTAATTTGACAACTCAGAAAATCGAAATTCGAACGCCAAAAACAATGAAACTAACTGTAAATCCGATATACAAACTAATATCACAGGGCGAACATCAGCAGCAAGATTTCAAATATTGTATAAACGATTCGCGCAAGATTGCAAAATCGCTGGTGGCATTTGCAAATACAAA
>CAZRXT010000015.1:14798-19542 GCA_964604035.1 uncultured Prolixibacteraceae bacterium
TAAAGTCGTGGGAATTAGAATGCAACAAAGATGGATTACTCTTCAGGTACGACGAACCCAAAAGAGCATTAATAAAACATCTTTCAGAAAATCAATCCATTACGCTCTCTAAATTTGCAAAAATAGCTCAAATAACCCGTTTCCATGCCGAGAAAATTCTAGCCGAATTTCTTTTTATGCACTGCATTACGGCTCACTTTGAAGAAAATCCTGTTAATTACTCGCTAAATGAAAATTTCGATCTGGAACAATTAAGTTAAAGGAAGTTTAAGTGAATTGAATTCCAAAATTATTTATTAATCATTGACATTTATTTTCATACTTTTGAAGAAATACAAATTACAACTATGAATATCATTAAGAAAACAATTCCGGCAATTCTGGTTTTTGCAGCCATAAACGTCTACGCTCAAGATAATTACAAAACCCGCACAGTTGAAGATCTTGACTTTTTCAGAAATGAGAACAAACATACGGTACAGCACTATACCGAACCAACATCGAAGTCGAAACCCAAGAATGTAATTTTAATGATTGGCGACGGAATGGGTGCAGCCCAAATCTACGCAGGAATCGTTGCAAATGGAGGCGATCTGTATTTAAAAAATTTCACCAATATTGGCTTTAGCACCACCTACTCGTCCTCCAATTTTGTTACCGACTCAGGGGCCGGCGGAACAGCACTTTCAACCGGGGTTAAAACATACAACGGTGCTATCGGGGTTAATGCTGATTCTGTTGCAATTCCGAACATTCGCGAAAAAGCAGAGAAAAGAGGTCTTGCAACGGGCGTAATTTCAACTTCTGCAATAACACACGCAACTCCGGCTTCGTTTGTTGCACATCAAAAAGACCGAGACCTATACGAAGAAATTGCTGCCGACTTTTTGAAAACTGATATTGATGTTTTTATTGGTGGAGGAAAAAAACATTTTACACAAAGAAAAGATTCAAAAGATCTGACTATTGACTTGAAAAGCAAAGGATACAATGTTCTTTTCGACATTAATGAAATATCAAAAGTAACTGAAGGTAAACTTGCAGGCTTAACTTCGGATGAACACAACCTAAGCAAATTACTAGGACGAGGCGATGAACTTCCCATTGCTACAAAAACAGCAATTAACATTCTCGACAATGACCCTGAAGGCTTTTTTCTGATGGTTGAAGGCTCGCAAATTGACTGGGGTGGACACCAAAACAACACAGGATATATTGTAACTGAAGTTTTAGATTTCGATAAAGCAATTGGCGAAGCTCTTGCCTTTGCTGCTGAAAATAAAGAAACTCTGATAATTGTAACTGCCGACCACGAAACAGGAGGCTTTTCAATTGAAAGTGGCAATTTCCTTAAAGGAGAAGTTGTGGGCGATTTTACAACCGACGATCATTCGGGGTTAATGGTTCCAGTTTATGCTTTTGGACCCGGATCTGAAAATTTCAGAGGAATTATGAACAACATCGATATTCCAAAGAAAATTGCTGAACTATTAGGAGTTGAGTAATTGTTATCCAATAATTTTTTGCAGACCTGAATAAACCAAGTAAAAGGAAAATCCAGCCAAAAACAACCCACATACACCAATAAGTATTCGATAAATTTTATCGGTGAAAAGTTGTTTTCCTTTCCCAACAGCAAATGAAATGGCGCAATACCAAATCATATCGCCCATAATGTGGCCAATATAGAAAATAATTACACCTATCCATCCAAACTCTTGAGCTGTTATTATATAACCAATACCAATGGTAGCCCACCAAATAATCCAATAAGGATTAACCAAACTCATTAAAGCACCCGAAAGCACCAAATTATTTTTCTTATCAGCAACCTGTACGCCATTAACAGAAAGAGTTGGCAAGGATTTAAACATCCCGGTTGCCATCCAAAGCATTATAAGCCCGCCAACAAAGGCTACGATTATAAAAAATGTTTCATTTTGGAACAACGGAGCCAATCCAAACATTAACCCAACCAAAAGAAGAAGTTCCAAAATTGCATGCCCCAAAATAAGGAGTACTCCGGCCAAAGGACCTTTCCGAGTAGCCTCGCTAATGGTAACAGTAAGCAACGGACCAGGCATCATTGCACCCGAAAACGCTACTACCAGAGAGGTGAAAAATATGGCTATTAATGCAATCATTTAAACTCCGAAGAATTTAAGCAAATAAGTTTTTCATCGGCCTCAGACCAAATTAAATCGGAAAGCCTCGATTTCAACTGCCAACGAATAGTATGATGCTCAATAGGAGTTGGATTTCCTTTTGTTAGCGAACATAAGAAAGGAATAAGCCTGATACTTTTCTCGGGATAATTAAATACAATTTCATGTAAGGGTTTAATAATCTCAATATCGACATTCAACTCTTCCCATATTTCGCGAACAATACATTGTTCGGGAGTTTCGCCTTCTTCAATTTTACCACCGGGGAATTCCCATTCATAAGGATGTTCCGAATTGGGACCCCTTTGACAAGCCAGAATCGTATCGTTTTTTACGATAATAGCACATGTTACGCTAATACTATTCATATTCAACTTTTTAAGTTATCTGATTCAATTAAACAACTCATTTGTTAGAGAATTAATTCTAAAGAAGAAGAATGTTACCTCGCAATAAAATATACAAATAAATATCACACACAACGAGGTTTTTCAATCTTAACATTCAACAATGCTAAGTTAAGAAAATAGTTTAAGCCCGAAATAAGCACAAAAACAAAAACTGATTGAGATAGAGTGGAAAGTTTCTGTTATATTCGCAATTCAAAAATAATATTTTTGCACAACCACTTAATAGTAAGACGATCATCTAATTATAAAATAAAATTCAACTTAAAATGAACTACAAAAAGCTGAACATTGTTGTTGGCTGGTTTACATTTTTAGTAGCTGCCATTACTTATCTGTTAACTATGGAGCCCACTGCCAGTTTTTGGGATTGCGGAGAATTCATAACCACAGCATTCAAACTTGAAGTAGGGCATCCACCGGGCGCTCCTTTATTTATGATCATGGGGAGATTCTTCACCATTTTTGCCGGCCCACATAGTGCGGCGGTTATGATGAATATACTTTCAGGATTAGCCAGTGCTTTTACAATATTATTTCTTTTCTGGTCAATCACCCACTTAACTAAAAGACTCATTACCAAAAATGAAGAACCTACTTTAGGCGAAACAATTGCTATTTTGGGTAGTGGTCTTATTGGTGGTTTAGCGTATACATTCTCCGATACATTCTGGTTTTCGGCCGTTGAAGCCGAAGTTTATGGAACTTCTTCATTCTTTACTGCCATTGTTTTCTGGGCAATTTTAAAGTGGGAAAACTGTTCCGAAGAGAAATACGCTAACCGATGGTTAATCTTAATCTGTTATCTGGCAGGCTTATCTATTGGCGTTCACTTATTGAACTTACTTGCGATACCCGCAATTGCTTTCATCTATTATTATAAGAAACACAGCAATAATGTAACTAAGAAAGGGTTACTCTGGACGTTCATAATTTCATCGGGTATTTTAGGTTTTATCCTTTATGGAATTATTCCTGGCGTAGTTAAAATTGCTACTGTATTCGAACGAATGTTTGTTAACGGTTTTGGTTTGCCTATCAACACCGGGTTCATCTTCTATATCATTGCGTTAATTGCGTTAATTGCTTGGGGAATAAATTACACTCACAAAAATGGGAAAGTTATCCTTAACACTTTAATTGTTGGAACAACTGTCATCATCATTGGTTTTTCAACTTATGCAATTGTACCTATTCGTGCAGCTGCGAATACCCCAATGAACCAGAATACTCCTGACAATGCTTTTGCTCTGCTTTCGTACTTAAACCGCGAGCAATATGGCGATCGTCCATTAATCTATGGTCAACAATACAGCACTCCAACCGACAGGAAAGAATCTTCGGTTGAAGGCAAGAAAGAATACCGCATTAAAAATGGCAAGTATGTTGTTTCGAACACAAAATACCAAGCAAACTATGTTGATCAATTCTGTACCTTCTTCCCTCGAATGTGGAGCAAGACAGATCCAAAACATGAAGAAGCTTACCTAGAATGGGGCAAAGTTAAAGGAACAAAAAGGGTTTACGAAGGTGAAACTGTTGTTATGCCAACCTTTGCTGAAAACCTAAGGTTCTTTTTCCGCTATCAAATTAATTTCATGTACATGCGGTATTTCATGTGGAATTTTGTTGGAAGACAAAACGACATTCAAGGACATGGAAACGTTACTGATGGAAACTGGATTAGTGGAATCAAATTCTTAGATGAAGCTCGAATCGGAAATCAGAGCAATCTGCCAAGAAAATATGCCGATAACCCTGGCCGCAACACATACTTTTTCCTCCCACTGCTTCTTGGGATTCTAGGTATTGCATTCCAATACAAATCGGGCAAACAAGGAAAACGCGACCTTTGGGTAGTTTCACTTTTATTCATAATGACTGGTTTAGCCATTGTGGTATACTTAAACCAGGCTCCATTCCAACCTCGCGAACGAGATTACGCCTACGCAGGTTCGTTCTACGCATTTGCTATATGGATTGGAATGGGTGTAGCATTTATATACCAGCTACTTAAAAAGTTCACATCTGATACAAATTCAGCTTCTGCGGCAACTGTAGTTTCGTTACTTGCAGTGCCAGTGCTGCTGGCTGCTCAAAACTGGGACGACCACGATCGTTCAGGACGCACTTCGGCTCCCGATTTTGGTCAAAATTATCTTGCATCAATTC
>CAZRXT010000016.1:0-19156 GCA_964604035.1 uncultured Prolixibacteraceae bacterium
AAAAATCTATCTAAAAATACTGTTAAAAATAAAAGTAAAGAAAAATTTTACGCTAAAGGATAAATTGGATTCATTATCATAAACTAACAATTCTTAAAGGGACTACCAAATAAAAAGGCTGTCCTTTTCTTTTTGGACAGCCTCTTTTTTTATACAAATTCAGCTTCTAATTTATAGCATCCCACCATACTCGATCAGTAAGTGTAAGCCCTTTAGGCATGTTTTCCCCATTATATAATCGTTCATCAGATGGATAGAGTAATCTGCGTGGAATCTCATTAGTAACAGCACCAGTAGCTTTTACTAATGCAGGGAATCCTGTCCGCCTCCAATCAGTCCAGGTTTCTATACTTAAGAATGAACTCAGGTACTTTTGGTTCATAATCTTTTCTAATGTGATTGTGGCATCAGTTTCTTTTTGGGTATTGAACCAAGTGCCATCGCCATATACACCTTCGCGTTGAAGTGAAGCTTGTAATCCATCATTATAAGCAGTAGCTGCCCTAAGTTTGTCTGTAGTTATAAAACTTGCTTCAGCCTCAATAAATTTCAGCTCAACAAAAGACATTAAATAGGCAGGAGAAACATCTGAAGCATAGGCTGTACCTATAATAGCTGCTGTTGAATTTGGTTCTCCTGGTTTTGAACCTACTGCTCCATTAAAATAGACAGATTTGCGAGGATCACTATTGGCAGCTAGCATATCCATATAGGTTGCGCTTGCCGAGTAATATCCAGCACGTTCTTGTTCTGACTGATAAATTGGGTTAGAATTGTTATACGCTGATCCAAATACAAATTTGAAATCCTCATCATTGCTTGTATAAGAATTTTCGATGGCAGCCAAAGCATCGGTGTAAGCTTTAGAGCCATTTTTCTTTGAAAGGTGTATACTATACCTTGCTTTCAATGCATAAGCTGTCATTTTCCATTTTTCCAGATCACCAGAATAAATTAAATCTTCAGCATCAGGACTAAATGTACTTGAAGTCGAACCCAAATCAGAGATAGCCTCATCAAGAAGTGTGAAAATAGTTGTGTAAATCTTCTCCTGTGTGTCATATTTAGGCTTAAATTCATTGGTTGCACCTTTTAATGCATCAGAGTAAGGGATATCGCCCCATTGATCAGTAGTTACACCTAAATGACAAGCCATCAATATTTTAGCGATACCTGCATAATGAGGTGATTTGGTAGCTACAGCCTTCTCCATTAGAATTTTAGTATTGATCATACCGGGAGCATAAAGATTATAACTCCAAGCATTATCAGCATCCGATTCTCCAAAAATATAGATGTCGTTTTCTGCTGATTGACTCTGTATGCCTGCAATTTGTTGCATCCAAACACAATTCCATCTTGCCAATTCACCTCCAACAATATAAGCTAAATTGGCCTCAATAGGTGCCACTAATTGCGCCATTGCAACTTCTTTTGGATTGTTAGGATCCACATTCATTGAAGAGTCAATCCATTTCTGGCATGAGCTGAGCAGCATACCAATCAATAGTATAGAAATAAATATTTTTTTCATATTCTATTTTTTTAAGAATTAAAAATCAAGTTTTACACCAAATACAAAAGACTTAGTATTGGGCATATTAAAATAATCGAGTCCTTGCGTATTTGATGCACCGTATAGGTTTGTTTCTGGATCAATTCCAGTATAAGGAGTTGACAGCCAAAGATTTCTACCCGTTGCGTAAATTTTCAATTGTTTAATAAAAGTATTCTTGACTAATTTACTTAACTCATAGGATAAGGTAACTTCGCGTAGACGTACCCAATCTGTTTTTTCAACATTTTGTTCTTGTGCCGGACTTGCACCGCCTCCAATATTTTGATAGTAATATTGCGAATAGGTTGTTTCAATGTCATTTTTTGCACTGGTAGTCACAATATTGCCATCTGTAATATGACCTTTAATGCCTTCAAATGTAACTTTTTCACCTCTGTTTTCGGTAACTTTTGCAGTACCAAAGCCAATCATCCTCGATTTTGTTCCATTCCACATGATTCCGCCATTTTTGATGTCAAATAAGAAGGATAGATTAATTCCTTTGTAGGTAATGTCATTATTAATACCCATTGTCCAATTAGGAGAAATACTTCCAAGTGATTTCATTGTTTCATCTTTAATGGGATAACCATAACCGGCACTTGCAGCATTGTCATTGATAATAACACGCCCCTGATCATCTTTGTAGAAACCAGAACTAAACATACTTCCATAAGCTTCACCTGCAACTACATTGATTGTACTTCCAGTAAATCCTCCTAAACCAATATCAGTAACTCCAGGGGCAAGTGATAGCACTTTATTCTTATTCTTAGTAAAGTTTACCGTTAGTGCCCAATTGAAATCTTTAGTTTTAACTGGAATGATATTAGCCATTATTTCGACTCCCTTATTTTCCATCGTCGCGGCATTCATGTATTGACCATTATAACCGGTACTACCTGTTACTGGTACACTGATCAATAAATCGCGGTTTTGGTTATTGTAATAGGTAAAGTCGAAGTTGATGCGATTATTTAGAAACCTCAATTCCAAACCAAACTCCTGTGAAATAAGACTTTCTGGTTTAATAGTTGGATTTGCCAATCCGTTGGATGGTGCAAATCCCGCAATTCCGTTGAAAGGAAAAGAACCACCAGAAGCCCAACCATCAGATATACCTGCAGAGGTAAATGTATTTTGAGTGCTATAAGGTGATGCGTGATTCGCGATTTGAGCATACGACGCTCTAATTTTTCCAAATGACAGAATTTTATTGTCCTTTAAAATTGGCAACTCGGTGAAAATAAAACCAAGACTAGCAGATGGGAAAAAGAAGCTGTTGTTTGCTTCTGGTAAGGTTGTTGACCATTCGTTTCGTCCAGTGATACCAAGATATACCATGCTCTTATACGAAAACTGCAAATCAGCATATAATGCGGCTGTACGATATTCCGAAATGTACTCGCGCACTATCTGTGATGAGGTATTCGACATGTGATAAAAATCAGGAACTACAAAATCATTCCCTTGATTATAAAGCTGTTGATAATAACTCTGAAACATGTTATGACCAACTGTAATATTAGCATTAAAATCATTAAACAATTCTTTTGTATAGTTGATGGTCAAATCAGAATTAATGTCGTTGTTGTAATGGTGGTCTTCTTCTTGCTGTCCTCCAGGAATATTGGCCGAATTTATAGCAGTATGCCCTTTCCGCCTGTCGCTATAAAAATCATCTCCAAGTCTGTATGTTATTGTAAGATTGCTTAGCGGTGTGTAAATCAAAGATGCATAACTTATTAATCGGTCAACCTGATCGGTAAGAATGTTTTTATTAACCGTCCAATTTGGGTTGTCATAACCTGAATAACGACGTGGAGATCCATCGGCATACATATAAGAATCTTCAAACTTATATCCGTCTTTACCATGACCATTACTAATATCAAACGTTGTCGTATTACGTAAAAGTCCAAGCATTACACCTGACGTATTGGAGCCTTGTTGTATCCTATCGCCACCCGAACGAATGTAATTTGAACTTGCTGAAATTTTAACCTTAGAACCTAGTTTGGTTTCGCCTGATAGTTTTATAGAAGTTTTAGCAAATTTGTTTCTTGGAACTATTCCCTTGGATGACGAATTCCCAATAGAAAGGTAGAAATTTGATCCTTTACTTCCACCTGATAATGATAAATTGTTATTCAAAGTTAATCCTGTTTGAAAGAAATTAGCAGCATTATCGTATGCTTTGCCCGGTGAATTTGCCACTGCTGTTGAATCGGATGCCAACACCAATTGGCCATTTAAATCACGGGGATAATCCTTAGCACCATCAAAACGCAAGTCTGAGATTTTTGGCCCCCATGAATTGGGTGTTGAAGTATCATATATCCCATTAAGCCCTTGTGCATACATCATTTGTCTTTCAGGAAGCTTGTTGACCATATCCAACCCAACCGATGAAGAGAAGCTTACTGCCATTTTCCCGTCTGAACTACCACCCTTTTTGGTCGTTATCAAAACAACCCCATTTCCTGCTCTTAATCCATAAAGCGCAGTTGCCGCACCACCTTTTAAAACCGTAACGAATTCGACATCATCAGGGTTCAAGTCAATTGCACGATTCGAATAAGCAACACCATTGGTAAGGTTGTTTGTTCCATCATCAGGATTCCCCGAAGTACTCATCGAGTTGTCAATTGGAACCCCATCAACTACAAAGAGAGGTTGATTACTCCCAGAGATCGAATTTTGACCACGGATGTTAATAAAAGAAGATGCACCAGCAGTACCGGCAGAACTGGTAATATTCACACCAGCAACTTTACCCTCCAAAGAAGTAAGTATATTACCTGTTTTTGCATTGTTAATTTTGTCGCCATTTACTTCCTGAACAGCATATCCAAGCGACTTTTTCTGCTTAGAGATACCCATTGCAGTTACAACAATTTCATCAACAGAAACATCCGTTTTAGCGAGCTTTACAGCATAATTAGAAGTAGCTCCAAGCTCAACTTCTTTTGGCTCAAAACCTACGAATGTGAACCTTAATGTTTTAGCATCCTTTGTTACATTTAAGGAGAATTTCCCATCAATATCAGTAACGGTACCAATGCTAGTGCCCTTTACAACTACCGATACGCCAGGTAATGTACTTCCATCGTCGGAATCAGTTACCGTACCCGTAATTGATCGACTTTGGGCAAAAACTACATGTAGCCCGCATAAAAGCACACATGTAAGTAAAAGCGCAAATTTTCTCATAAAAAAATTAATTTAGGTTAATAAAAAATCTCAAATTCTTTGATATATAAATTGTTATATAAAATCTTTTTATCGCAAATCAATAAAAATATAAGATCGAAAAATCGACTAAACTGAAATATAAACCCAAAAAAGTAAGTCTTGTTAAAAATGTATAATATTGATAGCAGTAAAATTAAAAAATATTAACATTTCTTATAGGCTTTTAGTTGTAATTAATTAGAAAAAAAACAGTAAAACCCTACAAAATGAAAGGAGGCTTCTTGAAAATTCAAATAAAAATTGAGGAAAGTCTTAATTTAACATTTATGAAGATCTCTTTTAGCTATTGAAATAAAAGATTTTGACCACTTTATGTCGAACAAAAACACACAGATATATAGAAAGCTATTATAATGACATTATAACAACTCAAACCAATAAAAACATTAATTTATCCTTAATTAAAAAGAAAAACCTAGCAAAATGAAAAAAATCAGCTTACCAGGTCTCTATAGTTGGTTAAAATAGATTTGTTAAAACTGAAAGTTCTTTAGCCAATCTTTTAAATCACCGCCAATATCGGGATGTTTCAAACCATATATTAGGTTGGTTTTAATGAAATCGAGCTTATTGCCAATGTCATACCGAATTCCATCGAACCTGTATCCGTACATGTCCTGAGTTTTCAGCATTGAACGCATAGCATCGGTTAATTGTATTTCATCGTTAACTCCTGGTGGAGTATTTTCAAGATAATCAAATATTTGCGGTGTTAAAACATAACGACTTGCAATGGCCAAATCTGAAGGTGCATCTTTGGGTCTTGGCTTTTCAACAAAATCATTCGCCTTGTAGAAATCTTTTTCTACTTCTACCCCATCAATTACGCCATAGCGATATGTCAATTCTTTATCAACCCGTTCGAGCGCAACAATCGACTTTTGATACTTGTCGAATTTGTCGAGCAACTGGCGAGTTACCGGAATTCCATTCCCATCAATCAATGTATCGCCTAAAAGAACTACAAAAGGTTCATTTCCAACAAAAGTTTTGGCATGCATAACCGCGTGCCCCAGCCCCCGAAGCTCTTTTTGCCAAACAAAATGGATATTCGCCATTGTAGTAATATCTTGAATTTCTTTCAGCAAATCGTATTTGCCTTTTTCTTCGAGAGCTTTTTCAAGTTCCCAGCTACGGTCAAAATACTCTTCAATAGTACGTTTGCCTCGTCCAATAATCATTAAAATATCTGTAATTCCAGAATTAACTGCCTCTTCTACAACATACTGAATAACTGGCGTATCAACTATTGGGATCATTTCCTTAGGTTGAGACTTTGTGATTGGCAAAAAGCGGGTTCCAAAACCTGCTGCCGGAATTACGGCCTTACGTACCTTCATTATTTATAAATTTTAAATGCTTATTAGATTATAGCTGAGACTATTTGTGGTTTAATAATTTGAATATCATTTTTAGAGAATATCTCTTTCATCTGTTCAAATTGGTGTTCGTGAGAATAAGTCCCGATTATTGCCCCGCCCGACCCTGTAAATTTCGCACTTGCGCCTGTCGATCGGGCTAGCCGAACCATTTGCTTGTTCTCTTCTGAAATCTCAATCAGGGATTCACGCAAATCATAGTTGCGATTTATTAACTGGTGAATTCGAGTGTAATCGTCGCTGTTCATTGCCACAAGGAATTCTTCAGTAAGGCTTGCCCACTCTTTCATGGCCAACAAAACCATTTCATCGCCAATTTCAAATCGGGCTTGAAGGTTATTATGTGTAACTTCTGACCCCTGAGACTGATCACAACGATAGGCAATATAAATAGAAGGCAATTTTGTGACATCAATAGGCCTGTATTCACCATATCCCTGACGCTGCATAATAGCTTTATCAAAGTCCATGAAAACCGGATGTTCATAAGCTTGAGCTACACGATCCTGCAAACCTGCAGAGATTCCAAGTTGATCTTTTTCGACCGATAATACAAGATTGGCCAAAATTGGTTTTGGAATGTCGATTCCGTAGAAAATCATTAATGCCTTCATTCCCGCGGTGATAATTGCACTTGATCCGGCAAGTCCTAATCGCAAAGGAATATCTGATTTATAAGATATTGTGAAATTTCTTGAATCGAGGTTTATTGAATTGCTTTTACAATATTTATAAAAGGTTTTGATAGTTGCCTTCAGCAAGCGAACGCCACCATAATAACCGTTCATCTTTATTCCATCAACTAAATCTTCGATAGAATCATAAACCGGGCAATCGAGCTTTTCGGGCTTTATTTCTAGTTTTGGCGATTGATAAAGTTGAACCTGAGCCGAAAAATTACTAAAAACAAAAGCAATAGTTTTCCCAAAATAACCATCAGAAGGATTTCCAATTAAAGCAGCTCTTGGGTAAGATTTGGTTTCAATTATCATTGTTCAGATATAAATACATCGAATTAACTATCAGCGTATTGAAATTACTTTACCAAGTTTGAAATCGGCTTAAACTCAGGAGCACCGGCACTTGCTGTTAGCTCAAATAATACCGATTCGAAACTTGTAACCATAATTCCCTCGAAACGGAAACGATCTAAAGCAATATTCACACTTTCGATGGAACGAGAAGAGACACAGTCGAGTACAATAATTGGATTATAACCTGCATCTTTCAAATCGACAGCAGTTTGCAATACACATACATGCGATTCGATACCACAAATGATTACATTTTTGGCTTCCGATTTTTCCAATGCTTCTAAAAACAGAGGTTCATCGTAACAGCTAAATGTTTTCTTCTCTATTGGGCCAAAATCATTGATCAAAGTAGAAATATCTGAAATAGTTTCGCCCAAGCCTCTGGTATACTGCTGTGTTGCAATAAGTGGCACTGACAATATTTGCAAACCTGAAATTAACTTCTTAGTATTTTCGATTAACTGTTCCCGATTACACATTGCAGGGACAATACGCTCCTGAAAATCGATGATAAGCCCTATTGTTGATTCTTTTTTAATCCTCATTTCTATGTTGTTATAATATTATACTACTGATTTGCCTGTTCGCGCGATTTATATCCCAAATATCCACCGTGATGTCGTTTTGCATAATCGGCACTTGAAAAACCAATTTTGTTCATCAATGACACCATCAATGCATCGCCAATAACAGTCATTACCGTTGTTGAAGTACTTGGTGTAAGTCCCAATGGACAAACTTCTTGTGGGTTACCTGTAAAGATACATACTGTTGATCTTTTTGAAATTTCACTCTCCCTATTCCCCGTAATTACAATAAATGGAATGTCAGAATAGAGATTCTCCGAAAGGTCTATTAGTTCCAATATCTCACGGGTCCTGCCTGAGTTGGAGATCAGCAACATTACATCGTGTTTGGCTAAAACGCCCAAATCGCCATGTTGAGCATCGCTTGGGTGTAAAAAGAGAGAAGGTGTACCAGTTGAACTAAAGGTTGTTGCAATATTCTGGGCAATTTGCCCAGCTTTTCCCATGCCGCTTACAATTAGTTTGCCTCCCAATTCGTGAACCCGATGGTAAATAATTGCAATTGCTTTTTCAAAATTGTCATCAACCGGAATATTTTTGATCGCCTCAGCTTCGCGAAGCAATATTTTTTTTATACTATCAATCATTTGGTTTCTATTCTATTGAAACATTTCGATTTAGCCGAAAAACAACACTCGTTATCGCGAAATCAAAACATTCCACTAAAATATAATTTTAAAGTAAGAAGCTATAACATTACAATTAAATCAATTTGCAAATAAATGCTTTTGATGGGAACAAATATTTTCCAGATATTTACGCCATCAGCAAATCAAAATCACTGACGGTTTCAACAATTTATTAACCACCAATGCGAAAGTATTTATTTGTTTTTTTAGGAAGTCTTTCACTTTGCTTAGGAATAATCGGTACTGTTATTCCCGGATTGCCAACTACACCTTTTCTTTTGCTTTCGGCATCACTTTATATCCGAAGTTCAAAAAGACTACACCATTGGTTAATATCGAATAAATATCTTGGCCACTACATCTCTGATTTTCAAGAGAAAAAAGGAATGACAAAACAAATGAAACGTTCAAGCATTGGTCTTATGTGGCTGATGATCTTAATTTCAACCATCTTCGTTATCAATTCAATTACGCTCAAGATTATTGTAATCTCATTAGGAATTATTGGAACTATTGTAATGGGGTTTATAGTTAAAACGGTGGGCGAAGATTAGATTTCAAGTTGAATTGTAAAATAACATATAGACTAGCTAGATCGCTACAAATGCACTGAGATACTCTAAAGCAAAAAGGGCAAGAAATTAATTCCTGCCCTTTTGTAATTAAATATCGTTATAATTTATTTTTTCTTTGATTTCATCTGCTGTTGCTGTCTTGCCATTTCTTGCTGTTTCTTGGTCATCTCTTCCAATTTAATTTGGAATTTCGATTTTGTAACAGGTTTCTTTTTATTCGAAGCAGCAAGAAGTTGAGCTCTAAGTTTATTTGGATCAACCATTGACTTGATGATATAGAACTGTCCAATAGAAAAGACGTTCGACAAGAAATAATAGTAGCTTAACCCCGATGAATATGAGTTAAGTAAAAACATGAAGAAAACAGGCATTAAGTACATCATCGTCTTCATTCCTGGCATTGCACTTGTGTCCTGACTTGAACCGGTAAGTTTGGTCTGCAAAATTGTAGTTGCAGTCATCAAGAGTGTGAATAAACTTATATGATTACCATAAAAGCTGCTCAAAAGAGGAATCTGTGCTTTCCAGGATAAGATTGAATCGAAAGTTGACAAGTCGGTAGCCCAAAGGAAACTTTCCTGACGCAATTCAATAGAACCCGGAAAGAAGAAGAACATTGCCATAAGAATTGGCATTTGCAAAAGCATTGGCAAGCAACCGCCCATTGGGTTCACGCCCACCTTCTTATAGAAAGCCATAGTTGCCTGTTGGCGTTCCATTGCCTTATCGGCAGGATATTTCGCATTAATCTCATCAATTTCAGGCTTTAATGCTTTCATTTTTGCCTGCGAAGTCTGAGTTTTATAGGTTGGATAGAATACTATGATTCTGATTATAATAGTGAGCAATAGGATAATTAATCCAAAATTTGCAATTCGGCTTCTCAGGAAGTTAAATACAGGAATAATCAAATATCGGTTCACTTCACGAACAATTGGCCAACCAAGATCGATAAGTTTTTCCATGTTATTACCATACTCTTTCAACGTTTGGTAATGGTTTGGCCCAAAATAGAAGTTCATCCCAAAATCCTGAGTTGGGCGCGAATCGAAAGGTAAACCTATATCCGATTTAAAGTGAGCTACATATTTCGATTTAGCATCTTTTTTATCAGTCGAAACTGTTGCATTTGGGAAAGATTCATCAGCAATAATTGCACTTGTAAAGAATAATTGTTTGAACCCGATCCATTTTGTTGGAGTCTTCAAATCTTCACTATCCGATTTATTTGTCTTCAGATAATCGACTTCAGCATCTTTGTATTTGTAGTAAATGGTTGTGTACCTGTCTTCGCCATAAGTTGAAACACGTTCCTGACGAGGCACATCGAAATCGAAATTAAAGCTCAAATAACCGGTATTTGTTTTGATTATCTGATCCATACCATTCATGCGAACATGATAACCAACTTCATACGAATTGTGCGAAATTGTATATACATAATCGATATAGTGGCCATTACCTGCATCGAGGCGCATGGTCAGCTCTTTGCTTTCACCTTTATTTGTTTCGTTGAATTTGATGCGCCCCTCTTTACCTTTAGGTACTTGAGGTCCCGAAACGCTTATATTTTTTTGATCAGTAAGCGGTTTGAAATAGAACTGATCTGTTTTGATATTCCGATTCTGAGCAAAGAACGATAGGTTTTGAGTTGCATTTCCATCTTCAATCAGAAAAAGTTTAGACGAATCGTATCTCTTATAATTTTTCAATTCAACAGAATGAACTTTACCTCCTTTTGTTGACAAGGTAAGTTTTAAAAGGTTGTTTTCGAGTACAATTAATTCTTCCTTACCCTCGGCAGAAATATGAAAATCGCCATACAAATTTCGCAATTCGTTTACAGCATTAAGGCTATCGATGCTAGTAGAGACAGGCAAAGCAGAAGTTGCAGTTACTGTAGCAGCCTGCTTAAGTTCAGCTTCTTTTTGCGTCATCTGCTGAACGAGATCTATCGAATCTCTTTTGTGTTTTGCAGTTGCAATCTCTTCTTTCGATGGTTTGTTGATTTGGTTAAAGATTACTAAAACCGCAAAAATCAACGCCATTCCAATTATTGATTTCTTATCCATTCAAAGTTTATATTCTTATTTATTAATAGGTGAAAAATCGAAGAAACAAATATAATGATTTAATAAATGTTCCAAGATTATTGAAAAAGAAACGGCCTGATGTTAACAGGCCGTTTCGTCATTTATTCTGCTGTGTCTTCGACACTATCTATGACTCGTATCTTTTCTTTGAGATAAACAATTTGCTCTTCGTTCATTTCAATTTTCTTTTCAACATCTTTAATCAATGCTTCGGCATTTTTTGAGTTCGCGAAGAACCCGATATTGTTTTTCAATGTAATTAAGTCGCTCTCAATATGCTTCAACTTAGTAACATACTTATCTCTTTCGGCAAACATTTTATTCTGACCCTTGGAAGATGATTTCCAGTCGGTCATTTTAGTTTTGAATTTCACTAACGTACGATCTTTGTCGGCAACTCTCAATTTATCAAATTGAACGTTGATAGCGTCGCGGAAACGTTTCTGAACGTTGTCTTTTTCCTGAATAGGCACATGTCCTATATCAGACCACCTGCGTTGGAAATCTCTCAAACATTCAAAATCTTTCTCATCGCTACCTTCAGAAGCAAAGTTAACAACAGCATCAATCAATTCGTTTTTCAGCTTGAGGTTCTCAATTTGTTCAGAATCTTTAGAGCTAAAGAAATCAGATTTTAGTTTGAAGAATGCGTCACAAGCAGCACGGAAACGTTTCCAAATAATGTCGGATTGTTTACGAGGAACAGGACCTATCTCCTTCCATTTCTTCTGAATATTGATAAATTCTTCTGTTGTTTTCTTCCAGTCGGTGCTTTCCTTCAAAGCTTCGGCCTGAACACACAAATCGATCTTGAGTTGCAAGTTATTTGTCTGAACTTCTTTATGCTTTGTATAGAAATCTCTTTTTTGATCGAAGAAGGTATCGCAATCTTTTCTGAAACGTTCGTAAACGGTTGTATTTTCCTTTTTAGGTGCGAAACCAATTGTACGCCAGTACTTTTGCAACTCTACTAACTCTTTCGACTTTTCTTCCCAGTCTTTATGCGCGTCTAAACCCGAAGCAAGAATCTCTTCAACTTTTTCGCAAAGAGCTGTTTTAGCATCAAGGTTTTTCTTTTGCGAAGACTTTCTGTTTTCGAAGAAATCCTGATGTTTCTTGTTAATTTGAGTTGTAGCAGCTTTGAAACGTTCCCAAAGTTCTTCTTTTTTATCGCGTGGAACTGGGCCAATTTCTCTCCAGAGATCGTGGTATTTCTGAAGGTTATTAAATGATTTTACAACAGAAGGTTCAAGAATCAACGCTTCTGCTTTTTCGCACAAACTTAATTTCTCTTCCAGATTTTTCTTAAGGTCGAGGTCGCGCAATTCTTTGTTAATCTTTATATAATCGTAAAAATTTTCGACATGGTGATGGTAGTTTTCCCACAAATCTTTCATATTAGCCTGAGGAACTAACCCAAGATCTCTCCATTTTTGCTGAAGTTCTTTGAATTCAAGAAACGTTTTATTGATCGATTCCTTACGGTTAACCAACGTTTTGATTTCTTCAATTATCTCTAACTTTTTCTTGAGATTATCTTCTTTATCCGATTCCAGATTTTTGTTTAAATCAGCCTTCTTTTGTTTATATTCTTGTAAAAGTGATTTCAAATCTTGCTCGTAAGGATCAACTTCTGGCTTAAATTCTTCTTCGAAACCGCCATTTGCAATAAAATTTTCTTTTTCTTCCTGCAATTTAGCCTTACGTTTTTTGTAGAAATTAAATTTGATGCTTTCAACCTGATTAGCAATAGCTAAGAAGTTGTCCGATTCTAAAAGGGTTTTTAGTTCGTTTATCAATTCAATTTCAGAAAAAGAAGAATAATCTACATCAAGAACTGGCGATTTTTCCTCGCCCAACTCTTCTGCAATCAATTCCAATTCTTCTTCATCAATTACAACAGGCTGAATTTCTTCAACTTCCTGAATTTCTGTTTTTTCTTCAACAATTAACTCGATTGGAGTTTCTGTTTCTGCAATTTCTTCACTTACTGTTTCAACAATTTCTTGTTTTTCAACAGTTTCGGGCGCGTTTTCAATTAATTCTTCAGATTGTAATTCTGAATTAACATTCTCATTCTGAGTTTCTGAGAGCAATTTGTCTTTAGATTCCATTACTTAAATAATTAGAGTACAACTTGTTGTTTTAGAGCTATTCAATTTTTCAAAACGTACGAAAATAGATATTTAATAGTAATCATCAAACTTTTTTTTCAATTATCGCCCGCATGATAAATCAATAAGAGCTGCCCATTAATGAGCAACTCTTAGAAAACATCTATAACTTATTTAATTTACCTTAATATCGAATGCTCCTTTTGTTGTTTCTACCTCTTTTTTCGGTATTTCAATTAACAGAATACCATTCAAATATTTTGCACTGATTAAATCTGTTTCAACATCATCGGGCAAAGTGAAACTTCTTTCAAAATCGGCGATGCAAAACTCTTTACGTGTAGTTTTGGATGTTTCAGAATTAGCCACGTTAACGTTGCCTTTAACAGTTAAAACTCCATCGCTATTTTTCACTTCAAAATTTTCCTTTTCAAATCCGGGAACAAGAAATTCAAGTATGTATTTCTTTGCTTCGTCGGTTACATTTACCAATGGATTTGTTTTTTTGCAAGCAGATGAGGCACTTGCTGTTGAAAAATCTCTCAATAAATCGTTGAATAAATTGTTCACATCATACATGTAAGCTGGTTTTTGAAATCTAACTAAGTTCATAATTTATTTCCTCCTTATTTGTTTATATTTCTATTGTTATGCTCACCTAAATTTCAATTTCTATTCCAACCAAAAAAATCTGAAATGATGTCAATAAAAATTAAAAACAACTGTCATTATTTCCGAATTTAAACAATTTCACATGTCATTATTTCCGAAATACACATTTTAAATACACCAAACAGATAGCAAGTTTGCGCCAATAAATTACCTTTGTAAAAATTTTTTGAGAAATGAGAATCGACATACTTACACTTTTCCCTGAAATATTAGAGAGCCCGTTTAACCAATCGATGCTTAAAAGAGCTGTAAATAAAGGATATGTAGAAATTAACCTGCACAACATACGCGACTACTCCACAGATAAGCACAAGAGTGTTGACGATTATTGTTTTGGAGGCGGTGCAGGTATGGTTATGATGATTCAACCTATTGAAGATTTAATACTTAAGCTGAAATCGGAGCGTGAATATGATGAAATAATATATATGACGCCCGACACAAAAGTCTTCACTCAAAAAGAAGCGAACAGACTTTCAATGTCAACCAATATCATAATTCTTTGCGGTCATTATAAAGGAATCGACCAACGAATTAGAGATCATTATATTACAAAAGAGATTTCGATTGGTGACTATGTACTAACTGGCGGAGAACTTGCCGCAGCGGTTGTTGTAGATGCCGTGGTAAGGTTAATTCCCGGTGTTCTTACCGATGAGACCTCTGCCCTCTCCGACTCGCTTCAAGATGGATTGTTGAGCCCGCCAATTTACACTCGCCCTGCCGATCACAATGGTTGGAAAGTCCCAGAAATACTTCTTTCGGGAAATGAGAAACTAGTTAATGAGTGGCGAGAAAACAAGGCTTTCGAATTAACAGAGCGCGTTCGTCCCGATTTGCTTGAAGATTAAACCACTATCGCTTGCACATTAAATTGTACGGGCAGAATTTGCAACTATTTACATTCGCAGTTTGAGCAAATGGAATTGTTGGGTTTATAATATCTTCCAATAAATTTTTCAATAATTGAATAAACTCAATTGAATTTGCCTGATAAATCATATTTCCGCCTTCAGCTTGGAACAGTGGGTTAAAATCGACATTAAATACAGAACGGGCGCCATAAACCGCAGGCAGAATGGGCGTTGCTGTTTTTAAAGTTTCGGCAACACAATGAGAATAGATCATTGTTTGGAACGCAGCTTTATTCCTATCGTGTGCAGCTACGAACAACGACTCAATTGACTTCACTTTCACTTCCGATTTTCCCGTTTTATAATCAACAACTCTGATTGAATCGCCAACAGAATCGAGTCGATCAACGGTTCCTCCAATTTCAATTGTGAATGTATTTTCGCCCGATTCAACATCAATTTTGGCTATAAACTTCTTCTCTAAACCTAAAATTACGAACGGGGCAATGCTCGAATCGTACTTCAGAATTCGGACAATACATTTCTTGATAATCTCAAAAACCAATAAATTCTTTCCATTTATATTAAAATTACCTCCTTTAAAATACTCTTTTTTAAGAGCTTCGGTTAACTGATAATCAATCTCTTTTTCGTTTTGAATAATTCTTTCAATATTGGTTTTTGAAATTTCCTTGTCCTCAAATGGTTTATATAACGACTCGAGAGTTAAGTGAGTAATTCGGCCAAACAAAAGCTGGTCAATATCTTCAGCAACCTCGTCGGGCTCTTTAATGTTTTCGACATAACTGAAATAATATTTCAAATTACAATCGATGTATGTACTCAAAGCGGTTGGCGAAATAACATGCGAAGTAAGATTGTTGATGATAGTTTGCTGCAACTCCCGGGTCTTTTTAATCTCGATGGTTTTGTTTTCGGCCGGATCGAAATTAAAGAATGCCTGAATTTCGTTAATTTTCAAATGTTTGGCTTCGTACTTTAATTGAGTAACATACCGGCTAGCTTCGCCCCTAGACATTCCTTCCGAACGAGAATCAAAAACAAGCGAGACCGTTTTAGCCCGCTGAATTAGCCTATAAAAATAGTATGAGTACATCGCGTTTCGTTGTTCAATAACAGGCAGATCGAAGCCCTTGCGCAAAGTATATGGAATGAATGAATGCTGATTTGGCTTTCCAGGAAGCCTCTCATCGTTGAATGAAAGCAAGATGAGATTATCGAAATCGAGGCAGCGAGTTTCGAGAAAACCCATTAACTGAATTCCGCTCAAGGGCTCTCCTTCAAAAGGAATTGCCAAACGATCGAGGCTTTTAATCAACAGTTGAAAAAACAGCCGTTTCGAGATTGGGATTTCTTCTCCAGAGAAAAGAGAATCATGCAATCGATTGATGGCAAGATAAATCTGATACAGAGATTCTTTCACCAGAACGTCTTCGTTTGAAACCCCGGCAAGCAGATTTGCCAAAATACGGTGTAAATAATCTTTGATGTTGATGGCTTTATCTGGAATTGTAAAAATTGATTTTGAAATAGGATTCTTGTCCAGATCGCCAATTGTAAGGTAAATTTTATTTTCTTTTTGAACCACCATGTTCAACCTGTCGGTAATATCGCTTAAAAGCGAGTTAAGCAGAGGGTGGTTCAGCAACGAAAGCACATTTCGGTAATAAAAAACTGCATCGCCACTTTCGTTTTTCCGGCAATTCCGGTCAATATCCACAATTCCTTTAACTAACCCGTAAACCGATGAGTTTTTCACAGGAAACCCCATCGTAATATTTATTTCATCGACATTAATAGGCAGGCTGTTCAACATTGGCAACAAAAGCGACTCATCGCAAAGCACAAGCGCGGTATTGTCGAACTGAGAATTTATTGACGCTTTGTTTTTTTCGATCCAATTAGAAGCATAAGAAGCTTGCCCCGAGAAACTTGGAACCGAAATAACATCGATAGTCTTCAACTTTGAAAAATTATCAAACGAGACGATAAAATCATCGGGCATGGGGAAATCATACAAATTCACTTTCATGAAAAGCGATGCCTCATTGTGGTCGTCTTTAAGGTAATACTCGTCATAATCCCAAAAGAAGTCGGTTCGGGCATTGTTTTTCAGAAAGCCGAAGATCTTTTTCTCACACTTATTCAGCGCATTAAACCCAATAAATGCGAAGTTTTTACCTTCAACATCAATTAAATGCTGATCGAGGTTCTCGACCACATCGCGGTAAAGCATTCCCTCAAAAGCTCGTCCTTCTGAATTGAGTTTAGCTTTGAAATTGTTATAAATTGGATACAGCTTTTCCCAAATAGAGAGGAAACTTATTTTATCGTCTGAACCTTTGCTGTTGAGAACTATGCGCCAAAATTTCGACAAATATTCCAACTGCTCTTCACTCAGGTAGTCGAAACCGTAATCGATCTCCTTTAGCGACTGAATATTACGGAACAAATCTTCTGCATCAACCAAATATTTGTCGATATCGTTGAAGTCAGACAACATCATTTCGCCCCAGAAATAAAAATCATCGAGCGACTCCTGAGTCGATGTAGTTTTAGAGTAAACCCTCCACAATTCAATAATCAATGAATTAGGATCATCGGCTCTGAGTTGAGTAAAGTTGTTCACCAGCTCGGAAATGGTGGTTATCTTAGGAGAAAAAAGAGGCTCGTTAATAAGTTGGCTCAAATACTTTTGAAAGAAAATTCCAGCCCTACGGTTTGGAAATACAATTGTTAGGTTTACTAGATCGGATTGGTACTTATCAAATAAATACGAAGCTGTTTGTTTTAGAAATTTATCCATGCGAGGATTTGAGTTCGGTAAAAAATTCAATAAAAAAGGAATGACATTCGCGGAACCGTCATTTTGATGTTAAAAATATTCAATTTTTCTCAATTATTCTGTTTTATGAACAATGCATTCCAATTTTAATTTTATTGAAGAAAAGTTCAAAATAAAGTTGCAAAACAATGATATAACCAACAAAAACCCTGTCGAAAACGTTTGCACCAACGATTAATTTTAATTTTTTATTAACTATCGATAACAACGTTGTAAAATTAGTTCTATATTAGCTACCCGAAAATAAAGGTTAAGAATTGCTAAGATTTAGATACCTAAACACAATAATCTTCCTTTTCTCTTTAAACCATCATCTATTTTTTCTGATCTAACTAAACTATTGACAACCGGGTTATTGTAAAAGATAACCCGCTTTTCATTTTATACCGGCCATAAAAAAAGGCCATCTCTTTCGAGACAGCCTTAATTCAAATTCAAAATTTTATTACTTTTTAACAGCAGATTTGCTTAGAATTTCGCCGTTGGAATAAATCACAAACTTATAAAGCCCTTGAGGCAAATAATTTGCATCGACAACAACAGTATGAATTCCAGGATCACTGTTTTTGTTCTCGATTATTTCTATCGTTTGCCCAAGTGCATTAATCATCTTTATTTCAACATCACGCTTGTCGCTAGTTGCATAAGTCAGGTTAAACACCCCAGTAGATGGGTTTGGATAAACATTAATAAACTCGAACAGATTAGTGCTTTTTAGAGGTGTAATGACCGATGTTACAATAGTATCTGTAACCGTCACGTCAATTTCTCCAGAAAATACAACGCTTCCGTCTTCATCGAACAAGGTACAACCCAGTGCTGGCAGTTTCTTTGTAAACACTAAGTTAAATGCACCCAAATTGCCACCTGTTGCGACAGGATTGCTCAGTTCAAAAAAAGCATTGTATTTGCTCATATATGCTGAAATTGGAGCAGTCAAAACATCAGGGTATTCATCTCCCTCAAGTTTGGTACCCGATATGGCAAAAAACTCTGCCCCAGATACTTTAACTTCATTTTCACTACTAAATCCAAATGCAACATATTTTACGCTGCCACCTAAATCGCTTGTAACTTTCGGATTTAAACGAATAGCAACCAGCTTATCGTCAACACCCAATTGCCCAACTGAAATATCAACATTAATTATTGGGTTTGTATTCCATTTAAAATCGAAACAGCAACGTGTACCATCACATTTAACTACACAAACCTTAACAATTCCTGAATAGTTAACACTTGACATACTAAATGAAATAGTATTCACGGCAGGCGACGTTAAGGACCCAGAAGCAGGAATTAAGGATGAATTCCAAATCTGACTTGACGAAACGCCATCTACAACCAAACTTACCGGTGAAAAAGTCCCAGAAGGTGAAGTGGAAATTTCAACCTTGCATATTGGTGATGACGGATCGAGGTTAGTAATATTGAACGTTCCAACCTGAGTTAATTTATGAGGCCATTTTTGCTTCAGTTTAAAATCAACCTGCGCACAACACGTTGGCTCTGGCACTGAACATTTCAGTTCAACAACTTT
>CAZRXT010000017.1:0-19062 GCA_964604035.1 uncultured Prolixibacteraceae bacterium
GGAAAAAGGTAAAAGCTTCAATCAACTTAGCTGAAAGCTATTTAAAAGATTCGGTGGCCGCCGTCGCCAATTTCGGCAACGTAAAACTCAGGTTTCAAACCAGTTTTTTCCTGATAATTCTTACCCACTGTTTCGATGAAATTCGCAACAGCTTCATCTTTAACCAACGAAACTGTTGATCCTCCAAAGCCACCGCCAGTCATGCGCGATCCAATAACCCCTTCAATTTTACGGGCTTCGTCAACCATCGTATCCAGTTCGTTTCCTGTAACTTCGTAGTCGTCTCTCAGCGAATTGTGCGAACCGTTCATTAGGCTGCCAAAAACCTCAAGGTTTCCGGCTTTCAATTCAGACACGGCATCGGTAGTCCGTTTTATTTCAGAAACAACGTGGCGGGCACGGCGTTTAACAACATCGTCTGCAATTTTATCTTCGAGTTTCAGAAATTCATCCCACGATATTTCTGCAAGAGAGTTAATGTTTTTATAAGGTTTGATAGCTTCAACAGCAGCTTTGCATTGGGTAACACGTTCGTTGTATTTTCCCGAATCGAGTGAATGCGGACTATTGGTGTTGCCAATTACAATCTTCACTCCATCGAGTTTAATTGGAACGAGGTCGTAACTGAGTGTGTCGCAATTGAGGAATATGGCGTGGTCTTTTTTGCCCATCCCTGAAGCAAACTGATCCATAATTCCGCAGTTGACACCGGCAAATTCATGTTCAGCTTTTTGTGACATCTTCACCAATTCTAATTGCTCAAGGCCAAACCCGAACATGTCGTTAATTGCAACAGCTGTAACAACTTCGAGGGCTGCCGACGAAGATAACCCTGCACCGCTGGGAACATTTCCGGCAATGAGAATATCGGCTCCCGATGGAATTTTTAGCCCGCGTTTAATAAATTGGGCAATTGTGCCAAGCGGGTAATTTACCCAGTTGCCTTTTTTTAGTGGAGTGGTAAAAGCTTCGGGCTCTATTTTTTCTACATGTTTAAGGTTTAACGAGGAGAACCTGAAAAAGCTGTTTGTCGTTTTTCTGATCAGGCAGTAAGTGCCGAAAGTTAGTGCACAAGGAAAGACAAAACCTCCGTTGTAATCGGTGTGTTCACCAATAAGGTTGACCCTTCCCGGCGAAAAATAACCAGCAATATCTCCTTCTCCATAACGAGAAATAAACTCGTTTTTTAACATTTCTATATCCATAAACGCTTGTTGTTATTTTTTTGTTGAGTTCAACAAAAATAGAATAAATATTGTGTGCGGATGGAAAAATGTTGAAGGAAATAAGATGCTCATGACGGGAAGCATCTACTTCTGATTTTTAGTTCTGCTTCATTTTTTTCCGCACAAAATAGAAGCTCTTTTTCTTCTCGCGGTTGTCGAACGTGTACATTTCCATCTGTTTGTGGCGGAGGAAGAAAGAGATAATGGCAATGTCGCCCCCGCAAAACAACAGGTGCACGGTAAATACCACTGCAAAAAACAGCGAGGTTAATGTCGAAATCTGGAGCGCAATTATTGTAATCGAAACAATAGCTATTACAGCTAGGGGAGCAAGGCCAACAATAATCATCTCGTTGCGGTTAAGTACCTGCAAGTTTGCTTCGGCATAAAAAAGGAATTTCTTCCATTGTACGCCAAACCCAATATCCCGCTTTCCGAGGGCAAGAAATGCTGCCGCATGTATCAGTTCGTGAATTGGGATCAGCAGGGTGCACGAAAACATAATGGCGCAACCGGCAGTAATTAGCTCAGAGCTAAATTTCCCGTCAACAAACAATCCGATAGTAAAAAAAGCAAGGAGGCCGGCCATAGCAAGTATGGCAACAACCTGAACAATGCTGTATGCAACAATTAAAACCGACCGCCGTTCAATCTCTTTTACCACAAACGATTTCAAATTGGCATAGTCGATCTCTTCAATCAGTTCAAATTCGGGATTGTTCAAAAGATCATCAGGAGTTAAGGATTGTCTCATTACTCTCTGTTCAACGCCATTTTAATGAGCGATTTAAGTTCGATAAGACCAACGGTAAAAGCTGTTAAAGTCGATGCTACAAGTAGTGTAAAGTACCCGATCAGTTTATTGTCGATATGCTTGCACAGTAGGCCCAGCACAACAATAAGCGCAGCAAATAGTAAAATTTTGAAGGTCATTTTCCATTGTGGTTTGAAATGGAATATCCTGATGGCGATAATCACCTGGGCAGTAGCAGTAATTAATTGTGTGAAAAGGCTAACGTAAGCGGCTCCTAGAGCCTGGTATTTTGGTATCAGAAAAAGGTTCAGCGTAATGTTGAGCACCATTCCAACGGCAGCCATAATGTTTAGTTGTCGCATGCTCCCGTTTGCCGTTAGCAACGTGCCAAAAATATAGGTGGTCGAAATTGGTATGAACCCAAACATCAGCGTAGCAAATATTGGAGCCGACTCGGCAATGTTCTCTTTATAAAGCCAACCCATAATCTCCTCCTGATAAAAGAAAGATGAAAATGCGATGGTGAGCGAAAGGAATATAATAAGCGAAAAGGCAAAAGTCACCATTTCGCCAACCTTCTGTCGGGTTTTTATCATGCGCGAAAATATTGGGAGCAACATTCCCCCAAAAAGCACCCCAAACATCGAAACGGCATCGAGCAACCTGAACCCGTGGGCATACAAACCAACCTGTCGGATTCCCTCTTCGTGAGGCAGCATTCTTTCAATAAGTACATTGTCGAAGCGATTATAAAACGACATTAACAGTACCAGTATGGCGTAAGGGAATGTCTTTTTCAGAAATACAAGGCTGAAATTGACATTGAAAGCGATTTTTATTTTTCCTGCTTTTTTCAGTACAATTAAAAAGATAATGATCGCGGCTAGAAAGTACGATATGGTTTGGGCGTAAACAAACCACTCAATTTTGAAAACACCGTCGGTGATATTTGTAAAAAGAAGCGTTCCGCAAATTACGATCATTATAATACGGTCGAGTACCGAGGCTATGCTGTCGGTAGTGAACAAGTGCAGCGCACTTAGGTTCGAACGCAAATATTGAATGAGTTGAAGAAAAAACTGGTTGAAAATGAGGAAGTATAGAAGGTGAAACTGCCTGCTGTTGTACCCGATAATCAATCCAGTGCCAAGGCATATAATTGCATAAAGAACAGCCAATATTAATTTGATGCCCAAAATATTTCCCAGGTGTTTCGGTAGCAGTTTGGTATAATTTGCAATGTTCTTATTATTGAAATTAGTGATCCCCAAATCGAGGAGCATATTTAAGGTAAACGAAAGTGCTAAGAGAGAACTATACAAACCATAGTCATCGCCGGTAACAATTTGAACAGTACGGTCTATACCAAACAACCAGAACGGTTTGATAAGCACATTGATGGATAGTAATAAAATCAGGTTAGTAAAAAACTTCCGCTTCAAAGCTTCGTGTCTTAGATATTTTAGTGCTGTAAAGTAACAATCTTTATCGGTTATTTCCAATCTAAAAAAATAATTGAAAATCGACTTGCGGCCGTCAATACGTCCGAAATGAGCATTGTACACGTAGAATGTCAATTTTATTTCCTTATTTTGATTTCAGATTGATCGATCCAGAACACGTTGAATAGTAGGGATCGGGGAGTTGGAATAAGCAGAGTAAACATTGAGGTTTAGATAGACAAAACGTGAGGATAGCGGTAAATACACAACATTTATTGAAAGATAGGCTCGAGGGCATTGGCTGGTTTGCGCACGAAACCCTTCGTCGGTTGGTTAAAGATCATCCCGAACACGAATTCATTTTCATTTTTGACCGGAAATGGGACAAGTCGTTCATTTACGGCCCCAATGTTACTCCGGTTTCAACAATGATACCTTCGCGCCACCCGTTTTTGTGGTTCTGGCACTACGAAATAGATATTCCACGAATACTCAGGAAGTACAAACCCGACCTGTTTTTCTCGCCCGATGGCTGGATGTCGCTATCAACAAAAGTTCCAACGGTCGATGTTATTCACGATGTCAATTTTATGCAACGTGCCGAAGATTTTCCTTATTTCTACCGGAAATTCTACCGTTACTTTTTTCCACGGTATGCGCAAAAGGCCAAGCGGTTGATCACTGTCTCGGAATATAGCAAAACCGATATTGTCAATACGCTATCTATCGATCCGTCGAAAATAGATGTAGCATACAATGGTTGCGGCAAAATTTTCAAGCCACTTTCAAACGAGGTTAAAGTCGAAGTCCGCAAGAAATTCACCGACGGAAATCCATACTTTGTTTTTGTTGGTTCTCAGAATCCTCGCAAAAATATAGTCGGGATGCTCGACGCTTTCGAATTTTTCAAAAAGAAAACCCGAAACAAATACAAGCTTCTTTTGGTAGGGAAACCAATGTGGGGAAGTGTCGATTTCGACCAAAAGATAGAATCGCTCAAGTGTAAAAACGATATTGTCTTCACCAATCGTGTTTCAACCGAAGTGCTGCAGATGGTTCTTGCCAGTTCCGAAGCGTTAATGCTTGTCTCCTTTCTCGAAGGGTTCGGGATTCCAATTGTTGAAGCCATGAATTGCGATGTGCCGGTAATCTGTTCAAACGTAACCTCGTTGCCCGAAGTTGCAGGCGATGCCGCTCTTTTGGTCGATCCTTACGATGTTAATTCAATTTCCGACGCGATGTTGAAAATTGCCAAAGATGAAAAACTTCGACGAGAACTGATTCGGAAAGGGCAAGTGCAGCGCGAAAAGTTCAGCTGGGACCGAACCGCTGAATCTGTTTGGGATACAATAATAAAGAGTTTGCAATGAGTACTGGGTTAGAGCCATTTTTTCAGGCGGCATTAATTGAAGCTGGTTGCGACGAAGCGGGGCGTGGCTGTTTGGCCGGGCCGGTGTTTGCTGCAGCAGTTATCCTTCCCCGCGATTTTCACAATTCGTTGCTGAACGACTCGAAGCAGTTGTCTGAAAAACAACGTTATGAACTTCGTCCCGTTATTGAAGAACAAGCCATTGCCTGGGCTGTTGGTGTTGTTTCGAACCAAGAGGTCGATGAGATTAATATATTGAATGCCTCCTTTTTGGCTATGCACCGTGCTGTTGATGGGCTGAAGGTTGTCCCCGAATTTCTGATCATCGACGGGAACAGGTTTAAGAAATATAGTAAGATACCTCATCAGTGCATTGTGAAAGGCGATGGAAAATACCTTGCTATTGCTGCCGCTTCGGTACTTGCAAAAACTTACCGCGACGATTTTATGCAGAATATAGATGCCGAATTTCCCCAATACAACTGGAAACAGAACAAAGGTTATCCAACAAAGGCACACCGCGATGCAATAAGGCTTCACGGCGAAACTCCTTATCACCGAATGTCTTTCCGCTTGTTGAACGATGGGCAGCAACTCAATTTGGAGTTCTGATAGTGATTGAATTACACGACAAAAATTATATGCGAATGAAAATTAAAAAGTTTATCATCATAGCCGGTGTTGTTTTTTCAACGTTCTCGGTTATGGCCGACGAGGGCATGTGGTTGCCTTCGTTCTTAAGTAAGGTAAATGTTGAACAAATGCAAAAGCTGGGGTCAACATTAACGGCAACCGATATTTACAACATCAACTCCTCTTCAATAAAAGATGCAATTATTGTGCTCGATCACGGTTCTTGTACCGGAGAGCTTGTTTCGCCCGATGGCTTGTTCCTTACAAATCATCATTGCGGTTATGGCGAAATCCAGAAACATTCAACCGAGGCAAACAATATCCTGAGAGATGGATTTTTTGCGAAAGATAGGGAAGAGGAACTTGTGAACCCTGGGAAAAGTGTCTCTTTTCTTATTCGGGTTGAAGATGTTACCGATTCAATTATTCCTGTTTTGACTTCTGATATGAGCGAAAAGGTGCGCAAAGACAGCGTCTATTCAATTAGTTCGCGTTTGGAAAATTCGGCCACAGCAGGCAATCACTACGAAGCAACCGTAAAGAGCCTCTATTCCGACAATAAATATTACCTGTTTGTGATGGAAACATTTACCGATGTCCGATTGGTGGGTACTCCGCCACACTTTATCGGGAAATTTGGTGGCGATACCGATAACTGGATGTGGCCAAGGCATACAGGCGATTTCTCAATGTTCCGTATTTATACCGGCCCCGATGGAAAGCCAGCTAATTATTCGCCCGAAAACATTCCGCTTAAGTCGCGTCATTTTCTTCCAATCTCGTTGAAAGGCTACGAAAATGGCGATTTTGCAATGGTGATGGGCTATCCCGGGTCGACAAACCGTTACCTTACTTCCGATGGAGTAAAGTTTACAATGGATTTAGTTAACGATACCCGTATTGATGTGCGAAAAGAAAAGTTGCAAATTATTGGCGACTATATGGATACTGGCGATGGACCAACAATTCAATATGCTAGCAAATATGCCCGAAGTTCGAATTATTATAAATTCAGCATTGGCCAAAATCGGGGTTTGAAACGACTGAAAGTTGTCGATAAAAAGCGGTCAATCGAAGATGAATTTAGGATGTGGGTGAGTAAAACCGACGAGCGCGAAGCAAAGTATGGCGAAGCCCTCAAACTTATCCACGACGGATATTCGGACACCGACGACGATAAAGCGATTCAGTTTTTGAACGAAGCTTTCCTTGGCGGCCCCGAAATTTTTCTCCTCATGAGCAAATTTTCTGAGTTGAACAGTGCCCTTAGCCGAAACTCAAGCCCGGAAAAAATGGCAATAATAATCGAGAACCTCAGAGAAAAACTCGATGCTTTTTACAAAGATTTCGATGCAGCTACCGATCAAAAACTTGTGGCTTCGTTAACGAAAATTTATGCCGAAAACCTTGGTCCAAATTACAATCCTGTTTTTCTGAAATCGATAAAGAAAAAATACAAAGGCGATTACCAGAAATGGGCCGAAGCATTGTTCCGTAAAACGATGTTTGCAAGTCGGGAAAAAGTAGAGGCGTTTCTTGAAAAACCAAGTTTGGCTAAAGTTATAAACGACCCGGTTTACAAAGCATATAATGAAATTTACGATGTTGTGCGCGTTGCCCGAAAGGATAATGACCCTGAGACCGAAAAACTCAGCAAAGGTTATCGCCTGTTTTTGGCCGGGTTGATGGAGATGTATCCCGATAGGCAATTTTATCCCAATGCCAATTCAACAATGAGGATAACTTATGGAACCGTTGGCGACTATAATCCTGCCGATGCTATTCATTACAACTATTTTACAACCATGAAAGGCTACATCGAAAAGGAAATCCATGGCGACAGGGAGTTTGATGTTTGGCCACGCTTCAAAGAACTCTACAACTCAAAAGACTTTGGCGATTATGCCGATAAAGACGGCACACTTCACACCTGTTTCATTACCAACAACGATATCACAGGTGGAAATTCTGGCAGTCCGGTAATGAACGGGAAAGGTGAACTGATTGGCATTGCTTTCGATGGAAACTGGGAAGCAATGAGTGGCGATATTGCTTTCGAAACCGAATATCAGAAATGCATCAATGTCGATATTCGGTATGTGCTTTGGGTAATCGACAAATTTGGCCACGCGAAACACCTGATAGATGAAATGACTTTGATAAAATAATCAATAACACATCTTTTTTAATAAATTTGCCTGCCAATTTGGTGGGCAAATTCATTTTATACAAACGAGTCGAAGCAAATGTCCTTTAAAATAACGATTTACACCGATGGAGCATCGAGCGGAAATCCAGGGCCGGGAGGTTATGGTGCAGTGTTGATGTCGGGCGTTCATAAAAAGGAGCTTTCGGCTGGTTATAAATTAACAACAAACAACCGAATGGAACTGTTGGCCGTAATTGTTGCTCTTGAAAGTTTGAAATACGAAAATTGCGACGTTACTGTTTATACCGATTCGAAGTATGTGGCCGATTCGGTTACCAAAGGTTGGGTTTTTTCGTGGGTGAAAAAACGCTTTAAAGACAAGAAAAACCCTGACTTATGGATGCGTTTTTTAGAGATTTATAAAATGCATAAAGTGAATTTTGTATGGGTTAAAGGCCATGCAAACAACCCATACAACGAACGTTGTGATCAATTAGCGGTAGAAGCATCCCGGAAGCCTGTTTTGCTTGAGGATACTGGATATATTGCTGGAATTTAAATCTTTGCTATGCGTCTTATTTACAATCTTGGACTCAAAATTTATTTGTTGTTGGTTAAAATGTCTGCTTCAAAAAACCCAAAGGCACGAAAATGGCTCGATGGGAGGAAGAATCTGTTAAAGCGGATTAAGGCTGAAACTAATTTCCCTGAGAAAAGTGTTTGGGTTCATTGTGCTTCGTTAGGCGAATTTGAGCAGGGGAGGCCGTTGATTGAAGAAATAAAGAGGGCTTTTCCCGAAAAGAAGATAGTTTTAACATTCTTCTCACCATCGGGATATGAAGTTCAGAAAGAGTATAAAAATGTCGATTATATCTGTTATCTGCCCCTCGACACCCGTCGTAATGCCAAACGTTTCATAAAACTTATAAACCCTGAAGTCGTATTCTTCATAAAATATGAATACTGGTACAATTATCTTTCTATATTGAAAAAGAAATCGGTACCGGTTTATTTCGTTTCAACAATCTTCAGAAAAGACCAGCTCTTCTTTAAATGGTATGGCGGGTGGTACCGGAAAATGTTGAAAAAAGCGACACACTTTTTTATTCAGAACCAGGAGTCTGCCGATTTGCTTGAGGAGCTGAATATTAAGAATTATACAATTGTTGGCGATACTCGATTCGATAGGGTTGCTCATATTTATGAAAATGTGAAACCACTGCCATTGGTCGAAATGTTCATGGATAACCAGAAAGCAATTATTGCAGGTAGTAGCTGGAAAGCCGAAGAGGCTCTTTTGATGCAGTACTTGAGAATTTTCCCAACGCTTAAAGTAATTATTGCACCCCACGAAGTTTCTGACGAAAATATTCAACGCATACAAAAGCTGTTTGGCGAAAACAATACAATTTGTTACAGCAAAGCAACACCAAAAAGCATGGTTGGTAAAAATGTTCTGATTATTGATTGCTATGGATTACTGACATCACTCTATCAATATGGGTTAATTGCATTGGTGGGGGGCGGCTTTGGTGTTGGAATTCACAATATTCTGGAACCAGCAACCTTTGGTATGCCAATTCTTATTGGCCCTAAATACGAAAAGTTCAAAGAAGCCACCGACCTTGTTGAGCTTAATGCTGCATTCCCTGTTTCAAATATCGAAGAATTCAACACGTTAATGAACCACTTGTTAAACGATCGTGCAATTATAAAAATCATATCCGACAAGGCATCCGCATACGTTAAAGATAATGTTGGGGCTACTATGAAAATATTAGGCGCGGTTTTCAACAGGTGATTGTTCATTTCTATTTTGATTTTTCTTTTTCCTCCTATTGACTTTTTGCGATATATTTAATATGAATATATAGCTGTTGTGTTGAGTAGGTTTTCTTTTTGGAAAACTTTTTCGATTTTCACGAAGATTAACTTGTTGATTATTAGTTAATATTTGATGGAAAGTTGATAACTTTTTAATAACTAACACTCGTTTGGTTATCCAATATCGCTACTCTTGTTGTACTTTCGTCAACGGAATTTTTGTGAATCCCTAAGTTCACAGCAACCTAAAGTTTAAGAGTTAACCCCTTTGTATTATGGAATTGGAAAAAGTCGAAGTTATCAAATCGAAAGAACAAAAGATTTACTCTTCCGATGAAGCCTATCAGGCATCGTTGAAGTATTTTAAAGGCGATGATCTGGCCGCACGAGTTTGGGTGAATAAGTATGCCCTAAAAGATTCTCAAGGTAATATTTATGAGCAGACCCCAGATGAAATGCATCTAAGGCTGGCAAAAGAAATTGCTCGTATTGAGAAAAAATACGAAAATCCCATGTCTGAAAGTGAGATTTTTGAGGTATTGAAAGACTTTAAATACATTGTTCCGCAGGGGGGGCCAATGACCGGCATTGGAAACAATTTTCAGATTGCATCTTTGTCGAACTGCTTTGTTATTGGCAACGAAGGCAATTCCGATTCGTATGGTGGAATAATGAAAATTGATCAGGAACAGGTTCAATTGATGAAACGAAGAGGAGGGGTTGGACACGACCTTTCGCACATCCGCCCAAAAGGATCGCCAGTAAAGAACTCTGCGCTGACTTCTACCGGATTGGTGCCATTTATGGAGCGCTATTCCAATTCAACCCGCGAAGTGGCTCAAGATGGACGTCGTGGTGCCTTAATGTTGTCGGTGTTGATTAAACATCCTGATTCAGAGCAATTCATTGATGCTAAATTAGAACAGGGAAAAGTAACAGGTGCTAACGTATCGGTGAAAATCGACGACGAATTCATGCGTGCCGTAGAATTAAATGGTGAATACACTCAAAATTATCCAACCTATTCTTCCGAACCATTATTCCAGAAAACAATTAATGCTCGTGACTTGTGGGATAAAATTGTTTATAACGCATGGAAATCGGCCGAACCTGGTATTTTATTCTGGGATACAATTATCCGCGAATCGTTGCCCGATTGTTATGCCGATTTAGGATATAAAACAGTCTCAACAAATCCTTGTGGCGAAATTCCTCTTTGCCCTTACGATAGTTGTCGTTTGATAGCCATCAACTTGTATTCCTATGTTGATAAACCATTCACTAAAGAAGCAAGGTTTAATTTCGATTTGTTCAAAAAGCATGTAGGAATGGCTCAGCGAATGATGGATGATATCATTGATCTTGAACTCGAAAAAATTGACCAAATACTCGAAAAGATAAAAGAAGATCCTGAAAATGAGGATATAAAAGCAATAGAGCTGAATTTGTGGGGAAACATCCGCAGAAAAGCAAAAGAAGGCCGCAGAACCGGAGTAGGTATAACAGCCGAAGGCGATATGTTGGCAGCTTTAGGCTTATGCTACGGAAACGAAATAGCAACCGATTTTTCTGAAGAAATACACAAAACTGTTACGCTCGAAGCATACCGTTCATCTGTTCAGATGGCAAAAGAAAGAGGCGCTTTCGCAATTTATGATGCAAATAGGGAAAAGCATAACCCATTTGTGAATCGAATTAAAATCGCTGATCCTGAGTTGTATGCCGATATGACAAAGTATGGCCGTCGTAACATTGCGCTCCTTACTATTGCTCCAACAGGAACAACAAGTTTGATGACTCAAACAACTTCAGGAATTGAGCCAGTGTTCTTACCTGTTTACAGACGTCGCCGTAAAGTAAATCCAAATGACAAAGACGTTACTGTTGATTTTGTTGACGAATTAGGCGATAGCTGGGAAGAATACAGCGTTTTCCATCATAAATTTAAAGTCTGGATGGAAGTTAATGGCTACGACATGAATAAGAAGTATAGCCAGGAAGAACTTGATGTAATGATCGAAAAGTCACCTTATTACAAAGCAACTTCAAACGATGTTGACTGGTGTAGTAAAGTGCGTATGCAGGGCAGAATTCAAAAATGGGTCGACCACTCAATCAGTGTAACCATTAACATGCCCGAAGATGTATCAGAAGATCTTGTTGATAAAGTATATGTTGAAGCCTGGCGATCAGGATGTAAAGGAGTAACTGTTTATCGCGATGGCTCTCGCTCTGGTGTTTTGATCTCTGATAAAAAGAAAAAGGCAGAAGAACCAGGAACATCAGTTTTCCCAACCAAACGCCCCGAATGCCTCGAAGCTGATGTTGTTCGATTCCAGAATAGTCGCGATAAGTGGGTTGCTTTCATTGGTTTGATAGATGGAAGACCTTACGAAATATTCACTGGTTTGGGCGACGACGAAGAGGGATTGCTGATTCCTCGATCAGTAACAAAAGGAACTATTATAAAGAAACGCGACGGAGATGAGTCTCGTTACGATTTCCAATATGTAAATAAGAGAGGTTACAAAACCACAATGGAAGGTTTGTCGCATAAGTTTAATCCAGAATTTTGGAACTATGCAAAACTTATTTCGGGAACATTACGCCACGGAATGCCAATTAGCAAGGTGGTAGAACTGGTTTCGAGCCTCTTACTTAACGATGATTCAATCAATACTTGGAAGGCCGGTGTAGCAAGAGCCCTGAAGAAATACATCCCCGATGGAACCAAGGCAGAAGGTTCTGAATGCGGAAACTGTGGTTCTCACACTCTTGTTTATCAGGAAGGATGCTTAATCTGTCAGGATTGCGGTTATTCTAAGTGCGGTTAGCCTACAAATATCCATAAAGAAGAAATGAGGGTGTCTTTTAGATACCCTCTTTTTGTGTCTAATCGGTACTGCTTATTCAGCCTAGTTGACAGGCACAAAATTCTGAATTGAGACAAATTCAGTGTAAAAAGTAAAGTGTCCTCTGAATTTCAATTATATTTGTTCAGTAAAAAAAATAGTAAATCTTATTTGATGTTGAAAATGAGGAAATTGGTCTTGTTTATTTGTGTCTTGGTCGTTGTTTCAATAGCTCAGGCTACCGATTCAACATCAAGATTGAACAATCAGGTTAATGGTAACAATAGTGAAAATAGTTGTAATGCAGAAAGTGATTCTTTAGATAACCCATGGAGCAACAACTTGATTATAAATGCCGATCCAAGGATTGACACCTTGATAAAGATTAGCGGAGAAGAAAGTACCCGAAAAGGTGGAATTGATGGCTATCGGGTGCAGATTTATCAGGGGAATAAAGAAACTGCCTATCAGTACAAAGCTCGTTTTATTAATCGATACGAAAACATTAAGGTGACTGTGTTGTTTCAATCGCCCGATTTTAAGGTTCGTGTTGGTAACTTTAGAACCCGGAGTGAGGCATTGAAAATTAAGCAGCTTATTCAAAACGATTTTCCAGCAACCTTTGTTGTTGAAGATATTGTGGTTCCCGATTTAGGTGCTGTTCTGCCCGAAGCAAACGAATAGTTTTCTTTTGTCTTTTTTAAGACAGAGGTAAAAAACAGAGGGTGATCATTTTTAGTGATCACCCTCTGTTTTTTTCAGTACGATATATTAGTGGATTTTAACCCCCATTTGTTTCCTTCTAAACCATTTTCTTTTGATATACGTTTTGATGTGGCGATCTTTCTTTGCCTCATAAATATCGTCGATGGTTACAATAATTCCAGTTTCTTCAACATTTCCAAATTCATCGTTGATGGCTGTTCCAAATGTGCGCATCGATGGCGATAAGCTCATGTAGGCATTAACTAAAGGCGGAATGTTCTCTCCAAATCTGCGTACGTTCTTCGAGAGTATTTTATAATCTTCTTTGAAATCAGAACCAGTGAAAAGTGCTTCATATTTTGAGAAATCAATATTCAAAACGCACTCATCTTTCGGATACATAAGCCCATCTTTATCACTGAAATGCTTTTTTAGAAAGCACAAAATGAAATTTCGGGCCTCAACATTAAAGTGGGTGTACATGGTTACTTTTCCAAAGAAATATTTCATCTCAGGGTGTTCAACAGTCAGTGCTCCAAGCCCATCCCACAAGTTGTCGAGAGCAAAAAGAGCTTTAGCCCCAGCTTTGCTCGATTGGTATTCGGGCTGAACAAAAGACCGGCCTAATTCAAGCGTGCGAGGAAGAAATTCTTGTTTGAACTTTTCCGAAAAGTGGAAAAGATGCTCAGTTGCAAGATTTGGTTCGCCGTTGGGTTTTAATCCATACTTGTCGCAAAGAATATATCGATAACCGCCTAAAATTTCTTTATGGTCGGGATCCCAAACTATTAATTGTTTATAAGGAACTTCGCAAACATCATATTCGTCAATGTCGGTCTCTTGGCCTGTACCACCTCCGGCTGCTCTGAATGTAATTTCTCGTAATCGTCCAATTTCATGCATTATGTTTGGAGAATCTTGAGCGGTAAGAATGTAAATTTGATTGCCGCCTTTGTTGGTGTCTCTCATGAACTTGTCTGGAGTGAGCTCTTTTTCAATGAGATCCAATGGTAACTTGGAAACGATTTCCTTCATTTTGTTATGATTTCAAATTATGCTAAAATTTTACTTCTAGGTTCAATTAAAACGAATTGTTCTTAAGTTGATATACTTCATCTTTGACAACCTTTGCCCATTCAATAGGTTTTTTTGAATGGTCAAATCGAGAATAGGGAATAGGTTTTCCAAAATATATTTTGAATGTTTTGTTTTTGTGCTTGAACATCTCGTCTGCTAAATACATCATTTCGATATTCAATTTTATTCTAAAAAATTTCCTGACTTTAGCTAGATTGTAAAAAAAGTTCGAGTTTCTTCCTTCAAAATAAAAAGGTAAAATATCTCTTTGATGTTGAACAGATTTTTGAATGAAATGTTTTTGCCACTGTAAATCAACTATTTTTCCATCTATTTTTCGCGAACACAAACCAGCCGGGAATATTAGAATCTGATGATCTGAATTGTAAAGTTCTTCAACCTTATTTGCTCCTTCGCGCGATTGATTCCCAACTTTGTTTATAGGAACAAAAAATTCTTTGATCGGTGTTATCTCTAGTAGAAAATCATTCGAAAGAGTCTGCGAATATCCCAAATTCTCATTAAGATACTTCAGTATAATTACGCCATCAAGTCCTCCCAACGGATGGTTGCCAACGAAAATATATTTCCCATCTTTAGGAATATTCTCGGTTCCAATCAGTTCGTATTTGATGTTAAGGAATTTGATTGTGGCGTTAATGAATTCAATACCATGTAGGTTGCTTCCGCCTTCCTTCATAAAAAGATTCATTTCTTTGATATGAAGAATTCTTTCGAGCCAATTGTATATGAAGCCAGGAACCTTCCCCGCTAATTTTGGATTTTTCCCTATTACAACCTCTCTGATGTTAATTGGCTGGAAAACTTTTCCCTGGTTTTCACCTTCCATTAGTCGATTTTTTTTAGCGCCGAAAAGTACTAATTTTTTAGAATACTGAATTAATACTCTTTCCTAAAAATAGCATTGAGGTGTTTTTTCTCTCAATTAGTATAGGCGACTCTTCTTATTTCTTTGTTATTTCTTTCATTCTCGATAATAAATGCCATTAATTCTATGTATTTCAAACGTTTGATTGGGTTTTAAACAATTTGTTGAAAAGTTTACAGTGGGAGATTAGGGAATTTTGTGGAATAAAGTGGAATGATATTGGAATAAAGTGGAATAAGTTTTACTTTTGATTTTGAATTTGACTTAAAAGTATATGCCTGTTTTTTCAAACCAATACAATGCAACAATCGACGATAAGGGGCGAGTGGTACTACCCGCTTCTTATAAGAAGGAGCTTGGTAATGAGTTCGATCAGGGATTTACAGTTGAACTCGACCCTTACGAGAAATGTTTGAACCTATATCCGCAAAGCTCGTGGGACACAAGGCTCAATTCAATAAAGTCAAAGCTTAATCCTAACGATCCTCGGCAAAGCCGCTTGTTGGACAAATTCTATCAAAATTTTGCAAAGATATCTGTCTCCGAAAATGGGCGATTGAATATTCCAAATTCTTTCTATACTCAAAAAGGAATTGTAAAAGATGTAGTATTTACTGGGCAAGGAGACCGCATAAGGCTTTGGGATGTAAACGAGCATAAAAACGCAATGTTATCTGACGATGACTTCAGGGCACTCTTTCAGGAGTGTTTGGGTGGAGGTCTAAATACAATATAAATATGGACACAAATTACCACATACCTGTTTTGTTGAGCCAATCTGTTGAAGGCTTGGCAATTCGCCCCGATGGTGTTTATGTCGATGTAACCTATGGTGGCGGTGGGCATTCTCGAAAAATACTTGAATCGTTGACCACCGGCAGGCTTATTGCTTTCGATCAGGATGTTGATGCTAATCAGAATGTTATTGCTGATGAAAGATTGATTTTTGTACAACACAATTTTCGTTTTCTCCAGAATTTCCTTCGTTATTACGGTTTTGATCAGGTCGATGGTATTTTGGCCGACTTGGGAGTCTCTTCTCACGACTTTGATGTTGCCGAGCGGGGTTTTTCTTTTCGTTTCGATGGAAAGCTTGATATGCGGATGAACCAACAAGGTTCTATTACAGCCGAACATATTGTGAATGAATACGAAGAGGCCGATTTACTTCGGATTTTTCGCACCTATGGCGAATTAGATAACGCAAAAAAAACTGCATCGGTAATTGTTGAAGCCCGGAAAAAATCAAAAATCCGCACAACTTTTCAACTTTGTCAAATCATTGAGCCTCTTGTTCCACAGAGAATTGCAAATAAATATCTGGCAAAAGTTTTTCAGGCTCTCCGTATTGAGGTAAATCAGGAGTTGGATGTTTTGAGAGCATTTCTTGAAGATGCCGAGAAAGTGCTGAAGCCAGGTGGACGCTTGGTTGTGATTAGTTATCATTCACTTGAAGACCGTTTGGTGAAGAATTTCATTCAAAGTGGAGATTTTTCAGGTGAAGCCGAAAAAGATTTTTACGGAAATATTCAGTTGAAATTCAAGCCTATAGGTAAGAAGTTTATCATACCGTCTGAAGAAGAAATTGAAGTCAATCCTCGTGCTCGTAGTGCTAAACTAAGAATTGCTGAAAAAGTTTAACAATGACAGAAGAGAAAAAGCATAACAAGAAAATTGGCGTAAAGCAGGTGTTGCTTGGAAGCGTTTTTTTAAACGATAACTTTCTGAAGTGGATGCCGGTTGTTTGTCTTTTGGCATTTCTTGGTTTGCTTATGATTTCCAGTCGTTTCAGCGGCGAAAGAACCCTGAGGGAAATTGGTGTTGTGCAAGAGCAAGTTAAAGCCCTTCGCTCCGAATCTGCAACTACCGAAGCTCGCTTAATGAGGTTGAGCCGCTACTCTACAATATTAAAAGAAACTCAAAGCCGGGATCTTGGTTTGAAACAATCAAATGAACCTCCTCGGAAAATCAACCTTGACGACTGAGAATGGATTTGAGAAAGAACATATTAGCCCGTTATGCATTGCTTTTGGTCTTTGTTGTAGTTTTTGGACTATGCTTAGTTGTGAAAATTGTTTTCATTCAATTGACCGGAAGCGAAAAATGGGGAGATAAAGCCAAATACCTCGAAGACCGGGAAACTGTTCTTGAAGGTATACGTGGTGATATTTGTGCTGCTGATGGCCGAATTCTGGCAACTTCGATTCCCTTCTATGAACTCAGGTTCGACCTTGGTGCACCTACTGTTAGGGCCGTGTTCAATAGCGAGGTCGATGCTTTATCGAAAAAGCTTTCTAGGATATTTACCGACACTTCTAGCGGTCAGTTTAAACAGCAACTGAAGCAAGCTTATCGGAATAAGGAACGATATTATCTGGTTCATCCTAATAAAGTTACTTACGAAGAACTTAAAAAGATTGAAAAATTCCCAATCTTCAGGAGAGGTAAATTTAAAGGTGGACTTATTGTTGTTCAGGATAATGTAAGGTTCTTTCCTCAAGGAAAGATGGCATTCCGTACCATTGGCTTGATAAATAAAGGTACTGGCGATGGTTTCCAGGGAAACGTGGGAATTTCGGGCATTGAAGGAAAATTTGAAGATTACCTGCGTGGTGATGCCGGTATGCAGATTCTGCAAAATTTATCGGGCCGTTGGGTGAAAATTACGTCTATCGAACCTGAAAAGGGAAAAGATATATATTCGACATTAGATGTTTATTATCAAGATGTTGTTGAAACATATTTGCGCAAACAGCTTGTAAAAAGTAATGCCGAATGGGGAACCGCCATTTTAATGGAAGTTGAAACCGGGAAGATTAAAGCGATGGCAAATCTTGGACTTCAAGGTGGTGGTTACCAGGAAATTTACAATTATGCTCTTGGTCATGAAGGTTGTTCTGAGCCTGGTTCAACATTTAAACTCGTTTCGATGCTGGTAGCAATGGAAGAGGGGTTGGTCGATACTTCTGATGTGTTCGATATTGAAGATGGAAAGTGGAAGATATACGATAAGATAATTTACGATAGCGACTATGGCGAAGGTCATTTCGGAAAGATGACTGTTAAGCAGATTTTTGAACGTTCGTCGAATGTTGGTATTGCAAAAATTATTCAGAAATGCTACAAAGGGCGCGAAAAGGAATTTATTAACCGTATTTACCGGCTTGGACTTAACGAAAAGCTGAATCTTGGTTTCAAAGGAGAATCTAAGCCATACATTAAATATCCAACTGACGACAATTGGTGGGGAACATCGCTGGCATGGATATCTCATGGCTATGAAATTCAGGTGTCTCCGTTGCAAATGCTAACTCTTTACAATGCTGTTGCCAACGATGGGAAAATGATGAAACCTATGTTCGTTGAATCAATTCGCGACAATGGTGACATTATTAAAGAGTATACTCCCGAGGTGTTGAAGTATTCAATTTGCAGTAGCTCAACACTTCGAAAACTTCATAGTATGCTCGACGGTGTTGTTTCTGAAGGAACTGCAAAAGGCATCAGTTCAAGTAAGTACAACTTCGCAGGAAAAACAGGTACCGCAAAAATTCACGATAAAGAAACTGGTTATTCCGGTAGTAAATATCGAGCATCTTTTGCTGGTTATTTTCCCTCCGAAAATCCTAAATACTCGTGTATTGTGGTCATCTCTGAACCAAAGGGCGACTTTTATGGCGCTTCAATTGCTGGTCCTGTCTTTAGGAATATTGCCGATTGCGTCATGTCTACCGATCACAATATTGAAATTCCCCGACGACAAGGGAAAGACGACAAGAAGCTGCCTCCTGTGCTAAATGGGCTTGAGAAAAAAACTAAAACTGTATGTCGCGAACTCGACATAAGGTACAAGTCGCCAAAAGACGATGCCGATTGGGTTTTTACTGATGAAAGCGAAAAGTCGGTCGAAATGAAAGCGAAGAATTTTGTTGAAGGGCAGATTCCGAATGTTCTTGGAATGGGTGCTTCAGATGCAATCTACATAATTGAAAAAGCTGGCTACAGGGTAAATATGAAAGGCGTTGGAAAAGTTGTGAGTCAATCTCCTCAGCCAGGTGCTAATTGTGGAAAAGGGCAGACCATTTACATCAGCTTAAGTTAGGGCCAATTTGAAACAGTGAAACGATGATGAAAACATTAAA
>CAZRXT010000018.1:0-13163 GCA_964604035.1 uncultured Prolixibacteraceae bacterium
CCATAATGAGGTTGGCGCGCCCTTGGTTTGGCCACGAGTATTCATTTTCGCAATAACCGTGTTGTAAGTACAGCACAGGATAGCGTTTCGAAGTTTCTTTTTCGTAACCGGGAGGCGTGTAGATAAATGCCCTGCGCGATGTGCTGGTGCTTTTCGATGGAAAAAGAACTTCGTGCACGTGGCCATGAGGAACATCTTTCACTGCAAAAATGTCCTGATCGTCGGATGGAATTTCGATTCCGCTGCCCCAACGGCAAGCTCCGAAGAAGAACAAACTACCTGGATCGGGAACCGAAGCGCCGTCGATGTTCAACTGGTAGTAGTGGAAGCCAACATCCTGTGGAGCCGATTCTCCGGTCCACATTCCTTTTTCGTCCTTCACCATATCGTATTTCACGGCACCAATGTCGAGTTGTACTTTTTTAGCTTCGGGAGCAAAGATTTGGGTACGCACCCGGCCTTCGGAATTCACTTGTGGGAACGGGCTGCCCGGTTGGTTCACGGGCGTAGGTTTGAAGTCTTCGACGATGGGTGTATTTATTTTTTGCACAGGAGCTACACCTGGACCTTGTGCCATAGTAACGCCAGAAGACATTAGTGCAATTAAAAATAAAGTTGATTTTTTCATCAATTTGAAAATTTAGTTATTTATAAGTTAAAATATTCTTCTATATAATCTTAATTTTTAGAACCTTAACATCTTCATTCTTAGAGCTATTGCCATAATGAATTTCATAATCTCCAGGAGCAACGTCCATTTTATCAAGTTTTGAATTGTAAAATTCAAAAGCCGACGAGGGCAGAGTAAATTTGACCTGTTCTGTTTTACCTGCTTTTATTTCAACACGCTTAAATTCTTTCAAAGTTCTATTAAGTCCATCGGTGGAATTCGATTTTTTCACATATACTTGAACTACCTCTGTACCAAAATAATCACTTTTATTAACAACAGGTATTGTTAATTCAACCGCCTGATTTATTTTCAATTTAGCACTTGAAAGTTTTGCTTTACCAATAGAAATTGAAGAATAATTCAATCCAAAACCAAAAGGAAAGAGTGGCTTATGAGTCATATATCGATAGGTGCGCCCCTTCATGCTATAATCTTCAAAATCGGGCAATTGATCGGCATTTTCATAAAATGTAACAGGCAATTTACCTGAAGGATTATAATCGCCAAACAAAATATTCGCAATTGCAGTTCCTCCGGCTTGACCAGGATACCAAGCTTGAAGAATTGCTTCACAAGTTTGAGTTTCGGGCAAAAGCCCCATTGCCGAGCCCGAAAAATTCACAAAAACAACTTTTTTTCCAGCAGCTTTCAATGCTTGCAACATGCGGCGCTGAATTGCAGGAAGTTCAATATCTGTGCGGTCGCCACCCTTGAAACCAGGCACTGTTACCCACATTTCTTCACCTTCGAGCGATGGAGCAATACCACCTGCAAAAACAACAATATCAGCATCTTTAACTTTTTCGATACTAGCTGATAGGTCAAGAGGGATCAACGTTCCAAAATCGAAATTCAACATTCCATCGTTGTTCCCCTGAGAATAAGCAATTTCAATTTCGTACGATTTTCCTGCTTCAGCCTTAAGTTGATAAACATTCGTAGGGCTCATTGCAAATACATGACGAACAACCAATTCGCCATTAATTGTCAATGTAGTTCGCCCACTTACGTGGAATTGAAACGTCACATCGCAGTTATTAGTTGGCGCAAAAACAGTTTTAAACCGAGCCGAGAAATCACGAATATTCACACCTGCAGCAAAGGCGGTTGCGCCAGTAGTTGTAAATCGGAAAGGTGTAGCAACCATTTCAGTCACAACAGGTTCTCCATCGGGCGTACGGGTGTTCCAATATTGAGCTTGAAAACCCTTTTTTCCATTAATGCTACACTCGTGAAACAAGCTACTTATGGCAACATCCATGGTTCGGTCGCAACCTTGTTCATAAATTAATTGTGAAGCAGGCAACGCATTTTTCATTGCTTCGAGCAGTGTAACCGTATGAGAAGGGAAACCGTTGTAATTGCCCCACTGCATAACTGAATCGTTTGCATTAGGACCCATAAGTGCAATTTTTACATTCTTTTTAAGCGGCAGTATATTGTTGTTGTTTTGGAGCAGCACCATGCTCTCCTGTGCAATTTGAAGTGCAAGTTCTTTATGTTCTTTACTATCGACCACCGAATAAGGAATTGGCCAGGCTGGTTCATCGTTCATTTCGCCAAGTTCAAACCTTGCTTTCAGTAATCTTTTCAACGAAATATCTATTTGACTTTCACTAATTAAACCAGTCTTAACAGCTTCGGGTAAGCGACTAAAATCACTTCCGCATTCCAAATCGGTACCATTTAGCACAGCACTTGCAGATGCATTGGTTGCATTAGGATGGGTAGCGTGTGCATTTTCTTTATAAAAATCGGGAATAGCCCAACAATCGGATACAACTAGCCCATCGAATCCCCATTTATTACGAAGAATTTGCATCAGTAATTGGTTGCTTCCACAACAAGGCTCTCCCTCGTAGCGGTTGTAAGCACACATAACCTCTTTCACACCAGCCGTTTGAACCAATTCTTTAAAAGCAGGAAGATAGGTCTCCCATAAATCGCGTGGATCTATATTTTTAGCATCGAAAGAGTGTCTGTTCCATTCAGGACCAGAGTGAACTGCAAAGTGTTTTGCACAAGCATGTAATTTATCATATTCAGCATCGTCAGCACCTTGAAGTCCTTTAACCACAGCAACTCCCATTCTACTTGTCAGGTATGGATCCTCACCATAAGTTTCTTGTCCTCTACCCCAACGTGGATCACGGAATATGTTAACATTTGGTGTCCAAACCGTTAAACCTTGATAGCGTTTTAAACCACCATTTTCGCTGTATTTATTCGATTTAGCCCGGGCTTCGTCCGAAACAGCAGTAAAAACATCGAACAACAAGTTGTCGTTGAACGATGCAGCCATGCCTATCGCCTGAGGGAAAACTGTTGCCAAACCTGAACGACCAACGCCATGCAACGCTTCGTTCCACCACTCATAAGCTTTTATGCCCAAACGGGGTATTGCTGGTGAATTGTTCTGCATTAAAGCAGCCTTTTCCTCTAATGTTAGGTGTTTTAATAAATCTACAGCCCGTTCTTCAGCCGATAGCTTTGTGTCTTGATACGGATGATTTTGGGCAAATATGAAGGTTGAAAAAAGAATTCCAATTATAAATAATAAGGCTTGCTTCATAATAAATAATTATCTATTTAAACAATAACTGAGAGAAATTGAACAAGTTGTTTCTCCAAACGGGCCACGCGTGTCCACCCGGATATTCGCTGTAAGTGTATTTGATATTCATTTCATCGAATTTGCCCATCATGGTTTGGCAGTTTTGCCAAGCAATGTCTTCTTTGCCGCCCATGGCAATCCAAAACTGTTTTAAGTTTTTGTTGATGGTTGTTGAATTCTTTTTCATAAAGTCGTATTGCGGACCAGAAAGCTCATTGTTGTTACTCCACCAGCCCGAGCTGAACACGCCCAAATAGGCGAACAAATCGGTGTTGCGCACGCCGGCATGAAGGGTTTGCAAACCGCCCATCGACAAGCCCGCCAATGCACGGTTTTTCGAATCGGATTTAACACGATAGTTGCTTTCAACAAAAGGAATTACACTCTGTTTCAGCTCGTTTTCGAAAGCATTCAACGCTTCCATTCCAAATCCCGACGAAGGAATGTTTCCATCCACCATCACCACCAACATGGGCACTGCCTTCTTTTCAGCAATCAGGTTGTCGAGAATCAAATCGGTTTTGCCTTGGGTTGCCCAGCCGCGCTGATCTTCGCCACCGCCATGCATGATGTACAGAACAGGGTATTTTTCTTTCGTATTTTGGTCGTAACCAGCAGGGGTGTACAAATAGAAATTGCGCCAGCTATTGGTCACTTTCGAAAAGTAGCGTTTGATTCGGATGTCGCCATGTGGCACATTTTTTTCGGCATAATAACCATCGCCGACAAAAGGCACTTCAATACCACTGGCCATGCGGCTCATTCCGTAGAAGGTTTCGCCGGCAGGATCGCAAACGGCCATTCCGTCAACAATTAGCGAATAATAGTGAAACCCTTCGGTAAGCGAATCGGTGGTGACTTCCCACACACCTTCGCTGTTTTTCACCATGTCGTACTTTTTGCCCAGGTCGAGCTGAAGTTTTTGCACTTCGGGCGCTTTCACTTTAAAAACAGCCCGACTGTCGGTTGTGATTTGCGGGTACTTTGCCCCACGAATATTGGTACTAGCAGGCTTTAAACTCTGAGCAGCGGCTCCAAACGAAACTGCACAGATTAAGAAAAACAGACAGAAATTTTTCATGTTAGAAATCTTCTTTTTAATTCTTTATTAATAAGGATTAAAAATAGATATTCGAATCTTCTTTGGCTTGCGATAATTGATAATTATCTTCTAATTTCAGACATGAAATAAAAAATAATCGAGAATTAAATATTTAATTTACAAGCAAATACCTAAATACTAAGAGTGGTTTTTATTAAATTTCAGAAGGAGACTTACCATAGTATTTTTTAAAGACTGTACTAAAATAACCCGGGCTTTCGTATCCACACATATCGCTTATTTCAGCAATTGAATATTTTTTCGATTTGATCAATTCGAGCGATTTTCCCATCCTAACTGATTTTACAAATTCGACGGGCGACAAGTTGGTAAGAGCCTTTGATTTTTTATATAATAAAGAACCGCTAATTTTCATACTCGAAGCGAAATCGTCTTTACCAAAACGAGGGTTAGACATATTATTAGTTACAACTTCGAGCATTTTCTTTAGAAATTGATCATTTAGATTATTGCTGAGTACCGGTTCCTCGTTCCCTGACTGAATAATCCGCATTGCCTTTTCGCGTATTGCTATTCGATTATTGATTAATGAACGAATTTTATGATGCAAGAAATCGGTATTGAATGGCTTTGTAATGTAATCGTCGGCACCAATTCCCAACCCATGCAACAACATCGCATTTTCATCGAGTGCTGACAATAGGATTAAAGGAATATGAGATGTTTCAAAGGTGGTTTTCATTAGCTTACACAATTCGAAACCACCCATAACAGGCATCATAACATCAGAAACAACCAAATCAGGCATCTCATTCTGAATAAGTTCCCATGCTTCAACTCCATTTGCAGCTGTAAGCACATCATATTCGTTGGTAAAAGCAAGTCGTAAGAAACGAAGCAATTCTGTGTTGTCTTCGACAACTAATATTTTTTGTTTTTTGCTTTTAATTTCAAAACTGTCATTAAGCTCATTTTCAGAATCGATATTAATCAGATCCTTACTATTCTGATTGTCGTAGACATCAACATATTTTGCATCAACCTTTTTGTACGGTATTTTAATTGAAAATACAGATCCTTGGTTTTCTTCACTTGTAAATGAGATAGTTCCTAAGTGCAAGTTCACAATGTTTTTTACAAGCAAAAGGCCAACTCCAGAACCAATAACTTTTGAGTTAACCGCATTTTCGCCTCTAAAAAATTCTTTAAATAAATGCTTTTGATCGTATTTCGACATTCCCATTCCATAGTCTCGAACTGTAAACTCCCAATCCTTATCGTTGCCTTTAAATTCAACTTCAACAGTAGTATTTGCAGATGAGTATTTTATTGCATTCGACAGCAAATTGTCAACAACCTTCTCGATAAGCATTACATCGACAGCAGTTTCGTAGTGTTCCGCATGAAAAAACTTAACCAACTTAATACTTTTCACATCAGCAACAGATTCAACCATATCAACCCTTAATCCAATTATAGCAGGAAGATCAACCATTACGGGCTTAAACTGTTCTTTGCCCATATCGGCCTTTTGAAAATCCATTAACTGATTTACAACAGAATTTAAATGTTTGGCTTGCTCGTTGGCCATTTGTACATAATGATTTCCGCGCTCAGAGAGATTTGTTTCATTTTTCAGTTCTTCAACTGGAGCTTTTATTAATGTTAACGAAGTTCGAATATCGTGAGCTGTGTTGGTGAAAAACCTGACTTTTTCTTCCGAATGTTGTTGTTTCAACCGATTAATTGAGTTCCATAAAATAGCATAAATTAGCAGCGAAACCAGAACGAAAACGGTTACAAAAAACCACCATGTAGCCCAAAAAGGCGGAGTAATTTTCAACTGTAACGAACGTTCTGCAATTATGTGCGACAAGGAATTATCGTACATTCTTATTCTCAACACATAATTATTAAATGGAATATTGTTATAGCTTATTAATCGGTGATTTGAAGGTTGAGTCCAGTTTTCGTCTAAGCCGTCAAGTTTCCACGAGAATTTTGCTTTAGTGACACCCCCAACAGGCAACACTTCTGTCATGATCGAATTTTGGCTAAATTTAAGTTTTAGCTTTTCGAGTTGATCTATTGGCTTTTCGAGTTTGACTGATGGTAAATTACGAATAGAACGCCCCAAAATGAATAAGTTTTGAATGAAGATTCTACTTTTTAAAGACTCTTCCTTTAGTGTAGATGGTGAAAAAATTACAGCACCGTTATTTGTACCCATCGCCAAGCGGCCATCGCTTAACATACAATAAGCGTTATTGAAAGATGTTGCAGACAATGGCAGGTAATTTGAGAAAGTTACAACAGATTCATTTTCAGGCGAAAAACGACACATCCCATTTTCTGTGCCAACCCAAAAATAATCATCGGCATACACAATGCTATTGACATGATTCGACAATAATCCGTTTGATACAGAATATTGCTTCAGTTCCTTTGTCGCTGGGTTAAAAGCTACCATTCCATTACCAACGGTCCCGAACCAAATAACACCTTTGTGAACCAAAACATCATTGACAATATATTTATCGACCAACAAAGTATAGTTACCTGTATTCTTATTTAGTTGCATTACCCCATAAGAACAAGCTAAAAGCATAAGCGAATCGGAGTATTGAATGATTTTATTAACAGGTTGGAAAGGGTACTTCTTAAATTGATTATTTTTTGAATTATATCGAACTATTTCTCCATCAATTCCAGCTAACCAAATATCTTCGAAAGAATCTCTGTAAATACTAAAAATATAATCGTTAGATAAAGGTGAGTTCTGGATATTCTTTGAATAATGAGCTATTTGCCTTCCTGCTTTTTTATCAAGAACATAAACTCCCGAAGCAAATGTTCCAGCCCATATTTGACCTTTGTCATCCTCGCAAAGTGTTAAAAAAACCTGTACTTTTTCTTGCGAATTAGAAAAAAGATGAAACCATTTTTGTTCGTTAACTTTCCAAACACTTATTCCATTGTCGGTTCCAAACCATAGGTTGTTTTCACTATCTTCTAAAATACAATTTACATTATTATTTTTTAGCGAATTAGTTTGATTTACCTGGTGAGTTATGTGTTCGACAACTGAAGAACCCAAGTCGAAATAAGAAAGCCCTCCGGAATAAGTACAAACCCATACCCTATTGGTTTCTGTATCATGAAAAATATCATATACTCCATTACCTCTTAATGCATTAGGATTATCAACATCGTCTTTATAAACCTGAGTTATGCTCATTGTTTGTTGGTCAATGTTCCACAATCCTTGTCCATCAATCCCTACAAAAAGCGTTTTCGAATCGACAGCAACAATGTCCATAACTGGTTGCACGGGGAAATTGGCTGGCTGAAAAGGGCTAACAGTTCGTTTCTTCAAATCGAAATAAAATAAACCTTTATAATTTGAACCTAACCATAAGCACTCATTCTTTTCATTGTAACTCAACGAAAAAGTAGCAAACGAAAACTGAGACAAACCAGTAAACAAAACTTCGCTTTTTCGTGCTTTAGTGTTGTAACGTTCAATGCTATTATTCGAAACAACGAAAAAGCTTTCAGAATCGGACCAAGCAAGCTGCATAACATATTCGCTATTAATCATTTCGATTTTATCCGATTCAATATTGCATTGAACAAGGCCGTCAGATGTTGCCATCCAGCACACATCTTTACTTTGAAAAAGAACTGAAGTTAGTATTAAGTGAATATTTTTTGAGTGGTTTCCCAAGTTGAATTTCAGGATAAATTTATCTGAAATGGTGTCGAATTGAAATATCTGACCGTTGTTGGAATAAGCCCAAAGCGTACCTTGTGCAAATACTAGTTTAATCATCATTACATTCGACGATTCGAAAGGTAATTGGTATATTCGGTAATCGCTTCCTGTTAACCTTAATATTCCCCCTTTAGTTGCTGCCCAAATAAATCCGTTATCATCTTTACAAACCGAAGTTGCTTGGCGAAGTGAAATGCCATATAATTCATTTACATTATAAAACTTGAAATTTTGAGAGCGGGCATACAATTGACCTGAAAAAGTTAAGCACCCTATAATAACAAGTAAAAAAATTGAAAGTAAATATCTCATAACCAAAATATAACTTGATTTTCAAATGCAACACAATCCAAAATTAATTAAAGATCAAAACAGCGATTAAAAAAGGTGTAATTTAATTACTTAATCTGCTTGTTGAGCTATAAAATAGCTAAAACTACAGGCCAGCTAGCTTTAGCTAAAGGGGGAGGCAAATAAATATCAAGTTTGTGCGCGCTCAATGAGGTGCCAGCATAATTTACATTTTTCAAGCTTTTAAAGTTTTTACCATTAACTGCAAGAAACGACAAAAGAAATCAGACAAACAGGAAGTTCGTCATTTTTTATTACATTTTTTGTTCCAACTAAATATTACCCAACCATTTCAAAAGAGGTTCCATCCAGCTATCGTGTCTGAAAACAAAACCATGACCACCCTTTGGGTAAATATGCATCTCAACAGGAACATTGTGTTTTCGGAGTTGTTGAAAGTATTCCAAGCTATTGTCTACATCAACAAGTTTGTCGTCGGCAGCATGAGTAATATATGTTGGTGGCGTGGTTGAATCAACCTGTAACTCATTAGAAAACAATTTAATTATTTCTTCCGATGGATTATTCCCCAATAAATTATTCCGTGAATCGCGATGTGTTAACTTATCGCTCATGCTAATTACAGGGTAAACAACAATTTGAAAATCGGGGCGTAAACTTGTCTTGTTACTATTTTCAATAAGTTCTGATTTAAAATGAGTTGCAGCAGTAGAGGCCAAATGTCCCCCGGCCGAAAAGCCCATAATCCCAATTTTATTAGGATCAATGCTCCATTTCGCTGCATTCTCGCGAAGATATTTAATAGCTTGTTGTGCATCTTGCAAAGGGCCATTTTTCTTGTCATTCATTATTAAATCGTTAGGAAGCCTGTACTTTAAAACGAAGGCTGCAATTCCATTTTTAGCAAGTTCACGGGCTGTAGATACGCCTTCGCCCTGATAAACAACCACTCCGTAGCTTCCTCCTGGAATAACAACAACTGCGAGTCCTTTTGCCTTTTCCTTCTCTGGTAGAAACACTTCTAAAGTAGGGTTGGTAACGCCACGATACATACCTGAAGTAAATACTTCTTTAACATCCGAATTTTTTGAATTCAAGATGTTTCCATTGTAAATGTTAACAATTTCTTGAGCAGTAAGATGCAACGAATTGATTGACAACAATACAAATAGTGATATAAGCCTAATATTCATTTTTGAAATCATTTTTGAAAGATGAGTGGTGCATATAAGTAAAGACTTTCTTTCCAAACTTTAAAATCGTGGAAACCGCCTGGGAAAAGGTAATATGTATGCGGTACTTGGTTGGTAACCAAATAATCGTGTGTACGACTAGTAAAATTGAGTAAACCATCTTTATCTCCGCAGGTTAGAAAAAGAAGTTTGAGTTGTTGTTTGGCTTTTGAAGGATCAGGAATCAACAATTCAGGGCTTTTGGTGTTGGGAGCCGATGAAAAACCACCTACCCAGGCAAATTTATCGAGATTGCCCAAACCAAAGTTTAGCGATTGACCACCGCCCATTGATAAGCCTGCAATTGCACGGTTTTGACGATCGGTGTAGGTCGAATATGTTTTTTCGACAAAAGGAATCAAATCGTTAAGCAAATCTTTCTCGAAAGTAGCAAAGGCAGCTACTTTGTCGGGAGCCATAATGTTTCCGGCAGCACTATCGTCTTTCATTGCACGTCCATTGGGCAGTACAACAATCATAGGTGTCAATTTACCTTCGGCATATAAATTATCGAGAATGACGTGGGGCACGCCACCATTGAACCACTCTTTTTCGTCGCCACCAATACCATGAAGTAAGTAAAGAACAGGATACTTTTTTTCATTGGAGTAGCCAGGAGGCGTATAAATTAATGCTTTACGCGCTGCGCCAACAGTTTCGGATTGATAAGTAACAGTATCAATTTTTCCATGAGGAATCTCGGTTCGTGGTGTATCGAATCCTGCTGGAATTTGTGTGTTTAAATTTTGGGCTATTGCTACTTGAACGCTCAAGAAAACCAACCCCATAAATAATGTGATTTTTGACATTAGTGTATTTTGTTTTATAATTTATGTTTTATACGTAACTCCTTATTTTTTATAAAAGTACACATTGAAGTTCTATCTGACTTCCATTTATAGACATTCATACTTTAAATTCAGACACAATTAAAATATATAAAACACAGTATTTGTGAATATTACAGATTTAGATCTAATCAAACATTAGCTTTAATGTATTTCTACACTTTGTTCGAACTGTCGTTTTAAGCAACGCATTTCGAAAGGAATAGAGGCATTTTTTTGCAGATTTTGAATTTACCGACATTCTTTGAGGCGAAAAGATATCAAACAAAATCAAATCAGAGAAAGGTTGATTTAGCTATATAATTAGCCAAAATAATAAAGGAATTAATAAGACAATTCTATTCAATAGCAACTGCGAATATAAAAATCATGAAATAGGTAAGGTAAAATGAAAATTACTACCTTTTCCAACTTCACTTTCAACCCATATTTTTCCTTTGTGAGCTTCAATAATTTTCTTAACAATAGAAAGACCTAATCCATAAGATTTTTCGTTGCCTGTTGGCTTAACCGATGTGGTATGAAATGCGGTAAACAATTGGCTCAATTCCTCGAGAGGAATACCAAGCCCCTGATCGACGATGGAAGTATGTATTTCGTTCCCCTCACATTCAATAATTACAGTAATAGTTGTATTTGGCAATGAATATTTTACTGCATTGCTCAACAAGTTGTTAAATACTTGCTGAATTTTATTTTGGTCTATTTGTACTTTAAGCTTGCCAATAGATGTAGAAAAAATAATTTGCTGAGCTTTATTGTGTGCAAATATTTGCCCCTGAATAATCGCATCTTTCACAAAATCAATATAATCTACCTCTTGAAGACTTAAATCGAAAACGCTAGCTTCAATTTTCGAAACATTTAAAAAGTTGTGGATCAAGTCGAGCGAAAAGTTGCAGCTTTTATTAATGTGCTCGAGATATTCGCGTTCAACATCCTTTTCAATTTTATCTAAATCTTCAATTAGCAGCGCCGAAAACGACTCAGCCACACCAATTGGGTTTCGCAAATCGTGTGCAACCATTCCAATGTAGCGATTCTTCTCTACGTTAAGCTCAAGAAGTTTTTTGTTGGCTAATTCGAGTTCTTTTGTTCTATCTAAGACTTTGATCTCTAATGTTTCGTTAGCATCTTGGAGTTGTTGCATCAGTTTCCTGTTATTGGTTATGAGCTCGTGTTTTTCAAAAGCTTCTTTAACGATGATATTAAGTTCATCGGGATTCCAAGGTTTAGTTACATAACGAAAAATTTGACCTTCATTAATAGCTCCAATAACGGCTTCGATGTCAGAATATCCTGTAAGAATTAGCTTAAGTGCATCGGGGTATTTTGTTTTTATACGGCTAAAGAACTCCACTCCGCTCATGCCCGGCATGCGCTGATCTGACACAACAACCTGAATGTGTTCGCGTTCCAAAATATTGAAAGCCTCTTCTGCATTCGTTGTAGAAAAAACATTGTAGTAGCGCCGAAACTGACGAGTTAAAGCTTTTACAATTTCCGGTTCATCGTCAATAATGAGCAAATTGCGGAAATTGTTTTCGTTTAATGAGTTTTGTTCTTCTTGAATCATTCTATTTTTCTCTATAAAAGTTAAAATTAACGAAATGCATTTTACTAAATTCGTTTTCTCTCTTGTTTTCGTGGTATGGTTATGCAAAAGGTTGTAATGTTGCCAGGTTCAGACTGTACTTTAAGAGAACCTTTGTGCAATTCTTGAATGATTTTATATGTAATACTTAAACCTAAACCAGTTCCGCTTCCTACTGGTTTTGTTGTGAAAAACGGATCAAAAATACGACTTTGAATTTCAGCAGGTATACCTGGCCCATTATCTTCTATAATAATTTGTACATCAACACCTTTAGCTTCTACATGCAAACTAACTCTCCCATCGGGATTCACGGCTTGAATGGCATTGATTAATATATTTAAAATAGCTTGATTTAATTGGCCTGGGAAACAATCAATATCCAATTTTTCGGGACCAAAAAATTCAAATTTGATTCTTTTATGCTCCATTTGAGCTTTAACAATTGAAATTGTAGAACGAATATTCTCGATTAGGTCAATGGTTTTACTATCGGCCTCATCGAGCCGCGAAAAACGGCGCAAATCTTCAACGATAGTTTTAACTCTATCAACCCCGGTTTTCGACTCGGCCAACATATCGCGAATATCGTCTTCTAAAAAGTCGATATCAGCAGCTTTCCTAATTTTCTGAACTTCAATATTTAATTCGTCGTTGTTTAGTTGATTAATTAATTTTTCAAGTTGCGAGTATGCCCCAAACAGATCATCAAAATAATTTCCAATTGAATGCAGGTTACTGTAAACAAATGCAATAGGATTATTTACCTCGTGAGCAACACCTGCCACCAATTTTCCCAAGGCGTTCATTTTTTCGGAATGGATGAGCATTTGTTGTGTTTCTTTCAACTTAGCCAAAGTCATTTCGAGCGTTTTTTTCTCTTTAATAAGTTGGCGTTGTAAGTTGTTTATCTGCTGGTTTTGTTCGCTCATTTTATTATTATCGTCGAACAACTCGGAAACATTAGGCTCAGCAAAGACCAGAATCTGATCACTCCGCTTGAACACTTTGGACAATAAAACAAAGCTTGTGTCGGAGTAATTGCCAATTGT
>CAZRXT010000018.1:13263-18685 GCA_964604035.1 uncultured Prolixibacteraceae bacterium
GGATAAATTTCGGTAAAACACTCGGGCGACAATTCCTTTCTGTAAATTTCAATCCAAGTGTTTAACTGAGCGGCCCAATAAGTAGAAGCAAAGTTACGCGAACGATAGGCCCTAAAAACCCACAGCACGGTATCAACCAAAACATCAGCCTGTTGAAGTTTAAAAATTGATTCAAGAAAGCGAGCATGGTTCGCATGGTTATCTTTCATCATTTCAACATTCCCTTCGCCCACCATCGAAATTAAGTCGGGGCGTGCCAACATTTTCTGGTTCATTAAATCGATTAGATGATCACGTTTTGAACAGAATTCGGAAGCACTTTGTGCGCTTACCTGCTGAAGCTGCTCAGCTGTTTTTAATAAATGAGACTTATCCATAAAAAGTTCTTTTATTGTTTATTTAACGTATCAATAAATTTTTCGAGCAAATACAAGTCTGGAAGCATCACCACTTGAGGAAAACCATTTAAGCCATTTTCAAAATCGTGCTTAAAGGCTTGTCCGCCAACTAATATTAACAAATTAGGAAAAGCTTGCCTGATTGCCTCTATCATACTAACCAGCTTGGCATAATTGAAATAAATACTAAGAGAAATCGCAATCACGTCGGGTTCTATTTGTTGAATAAATTTAATCAACTCGCTGGTTGGAATACCTGTTCCCAGAAAGAAACTTTCCCAGCCTTTCATCTCAAACATATCGGCAACCATCTTTATTCCAACTTGGTGCTTTTCATCTTCGGCACATGCTAGCACAACTTTTTTATTCGTTCTGTCGATAGAAATCATTTGTTCAAACAGTTCGTTGAGAATGCCTTCGGTTATGGCTGTGGCCATGTGCTCAGTTGCAACTGTTATTTTATTTTTCTCCCATAAAAGGCCAACTTCATAAAGAGCATTTTTGAAAACCTCTTCGTACAAATCTTTGACAGAATGATCATTTCTTAAGTATTGATGAGCCAAATCAGAACATTTTTGCCTGTCGCCTTTTAATAAACCTTCGAGGTATTCTTTTGCAATCTCATGCTCCATATCTTTGAATTTAAGGTTTTTAAAGTAGATGAGAGAAACTCTGTGGCATTCTCGTTTCGTCGTGTATTTGAATTGGAAATATTAACCAATATTGAAATAAAACGTACTACCTATTCCTATTTTGCTTTCAACCCAAATGTTGCCTCCAAGAAGTTCAACTAGCTCTTTAACAATACTTAAACCTAGTCCAGTTCCGCCAATATTACTTCTACTTGCATTGCTACCTCTAAAAAAGCGTTCAAAAACTTTTTCTAACTCCTTTTCGGGGATACCCATACCTGTATCTTTTACAAAAAAATGTATTCGATCATCTTTCAATACAATACCCATTGTAATACTTCCCGAATTAGTATATTTAAACGCATTCGAAACCAAATTTGTAAATATTTGACGTAGCTTTTCGTAGTCGGTACTTATATAGCATTCCTGACCAACATGGTTTTCAATTTGCAAATCGACACCAGAGTTGTTGTATTCGGGAAGATTAAAGGATTGTTTTACATCTTTTATTAATTCGCAAGCACTAAATTCGGTTGGCATGTTGTGTAATAATCGGGTTTGCAAGCGCGAATAAAGTACAATGTCGTCAATAATATGCACAAGTTGCTCGGAGTTACGTACAATTATATTTGCATATTGCCACATCAATTCTTTGCTCTCCTCCTCGGGCAACAGGCTTGCAAAACCCATTATTGAATTCATCGGAGTACGTATCTCGTGGCTCATATTTGCCAAAAACGATGATTTCAACCGGTCGCTCTCTTCTGCTTGTTCTTTGGCCAAAATCAGTTCTTGGGTCATTTTCTTCTGCTCGGTAATATCCTCTCGAATGGCTAGGTAGTGTGTTATTTTTCCTCTTGAATCAAAAACAGGCGAGATTGTGGCCGATTCCCAATACAGCTCCCCATTTTTCTTTTTATTCTGAAACTCGCCTTGCCAAACATTTCCTTTCGAAATTGTTTCCCAAAGGATTTTGTATTCCTCCTTGGTTGTTTTACCAGAAGAGAAGATTCGAGGATTTTGACCAAGAAGTTCAGCCCTGTTGTATCCTGATAATTTTTCAATAATAGGATTAATGTATTCAATGTTACCTTTCTTATTCGTAATCACAACTGAATTAGGACTTTGATTTATTGCCAAGGTTAATGTACGAAGCTGTTCTTCGGTCTTAATTCTTTCAGAAATATCGCGTACAAACGATTGTAAGGTATTATCGGGCAAAAAGCGAGAATTCATTTCGACCAACACTGTATCTCCATTTTTTTTAATTATGGTTCGCTCGTTAATAACAGTTTCTCCTTTTTGAAGCAAATCGTAACGAAGTGGGTTGCTACTAAGCTCGGCTTGGCTAAAAAGCTGCAACATATTCATATTAAGCAACTCATCTTCGCTAAAACCTGTTAACTCAACTGCTTTTTTATTAACTTTTATAAAATTGCCGCTTGTATCGCCTTGAAAAAATGCATCAGGCGCAAAATCAATTAAAGTGCGATATTTTTCTTCACTCTCTTTAACGAGACTTTCAGTTCGCTTTCTTTCAGAGATATCGCTAAATTCAACAGCCACTGCATTTTCAATGGTTTGATATACTGCCACCTCATAATACCCTTTGGCTTTATCATCAGCATATTCTATTTCAAAATTTGAAACAGGAGCTTCTCCTTTTGCAACTTTTTTGTATAGCTCAGGAATATTTGTATTTGCCAAGTTTGGAAAAGCTTCTTCAATGGTTTTTCCGATAAGAATTTGATGTTTAACACCAATAATTCTATCAGCAGAAGGGTTCGCACCTGAAAAAATAAGTTGCCCTTTTTCATTAAGCACATAAAGATAAATACCTATAGGAGTTGAATTTATTATGCTTCGAAATTTGACTTCGCTCTCTTTAAGTTTTTTCTCGGCCTGAGATCGTTCTATTAAGGTTCCAATTTGATTTGCAGAGTATTTTAAACGTTTTTTTGCAAGTTCGACAATAAATGGAGGCCTTGACTCGTAGGAATTAGACAATTCAACTAACTCATTATAATCAATTTGATACTTATTCGCAATCTCGATAAGTTCTGACTCATTTTTAGGAGGATCGCCGTAACCAAAGTTAATTGCTCCAACAACTTTTGATGATGCATAAATTGGCTCAACATATATATTCAAGCCACCATTACACTTGATATCAACAATTTTACCTGTTTCAATAGCTTTCTTTGATGCTTCGGACCAACATGATTCATGACAATGCCATTTTCCACAATTCATTGCTTCGGAATTACTTTTAGTATTGCAAAGCTTACGAGATGCATTATCTAAAAAACTACACCATTTTGAAGAGAAAATACTTATGGCATAATGTCCATTTTTTTCGTAAATAACACTTGACGTTTCGAGCAAACTAAGGTAGTCTCTAGAAATATCCAAAAGAACATCCTTAGGTACTGAGTTAATAATCAATCCATCTTTGTTGCTTTGAGCTAAATCGCCATAAATTGGTTGTATTTTTTCCAATTTCGAATTTTGAGGCTTCGGGTCGAGCATCCACTCAATTTGTTTTAATCGATTTTCAGTTTCCTTTATTGAAGTTATATCTCGAGCAACACCAAACATTATATTTTCCTCTTTATGTGGGTATGAGTTCCATGAAAGCCACTTATAATCCCCATTTTTACATCGATATCTGTTTTCGAAATGGTAAACTTCTTTCCCATCTACAATTGTTGATTTAATATTTTCAGTTGAAACAATATCATCTGGGTGGACGAACTCATTCCACGACTTTTCCAGCATTTCGGTAATGCTCCATCCAAGCACCGTTTCCCACGAAGGGTTCAAGACTTTAAAGAAACCATCGAAACCTGCGATGCAAAATAAATCGGTTGAATGATTGAAAAACTTATCGCTGTCGCGCAATTTTTTCTCTGCCGCCTCTCTTTTTTTAATTTCATTGTACAGGTTGTAGTTCGTATCAAAAAGCGATCTATTCATCTCTATTAACTCATCGTTAGTAGCTGCGAGCTCTTCGTTGGCTTCGTTTATTTCGTCGCGACTACGAATGAGTTCAACTGTTTGTTGGTCGACTAATTGTTGCAAAAGAGCTTTCTGATTGTTCAACAATTCATTGTGTTCCAAGCCTTCGAGAATTATGGCCAACAACTGAATTGCATTCTGAAAATGAGGAAAAATTATTTCATCAGTTTCAATGCTCTGATCGGTTTGTATAAAACCATAAGTCTTTTCGCGAGTACAAACAGCATACAGACCAAGATGCTGACCATTGGCTTCAAAATGCCAACTAAACTTATAATCTGGGAAAAGAGCCTCACCCCCTTCGATAAACAAATTAAGAACCCTTTCCTTATTTTTTAATTGAGAAAGGTTAATGATCAACAATAGAAGATCTGATTCGAAATTATGCATAGTATTAGTTGATTTTATTTAAAAACTGAGGCGCATTCTCGGCCAACCATTTATCGGGATGAATAAAATATGGGTTTTGAATTATAACTCCTCCACTAATTGTGTAGGGATGGGTTCCCAAGACATTTAAAATAGTTGCCCCGTCGAATTTATTAACGTTATACAAGCAGATACTGATCCAAGGTTTCCCAATTATAAAATAATTGAGGCGTGCTTCGTAGGCCATAAGATGTTCTACTCCAGGAATGGCATCAAGAGCCCAAGCCATTTCGGCAGTAGCCCTTATGTTACGTTTTCCTTTTTTTTGAGAATCGATAAAAAACGCACCAAGAACATCGTCCATGTGCCAAGGATCGAAGGTGCCATCGGGATAATAAAGATCTTTTGCTGATGAAATTATGAAATGGTCAGAATTATGCATTTTACATTTACACTCGGGGCATGCTTCTCCAAAATCGTTATAAAATTCATCAATCGTCCTTTCTACCGGACAATAAAATTGAAGATCTCCAACAATCAATCCTTTACTAAGATACCCAAAAATAATATCATCTCGTTCTTTATCATTTTCATAAAGACCGCATATATGAACACCCCAATTACATGTATAATCGCCGATGCCTAAAAAAAGCTTTTCCTGATCAGATGTTTTTATATGCATTATGCCTCCATTTTCTTTAAAGATATGAATAATTAGCTAATAAAAACAAGTGGTTAATTAAATTAAAACAACAATTATTCAAGAGGACACAACAAGTGCATATTGGTAGAAATAAATAAAGAATTAATAGGTCTTCTTATTATAAATTTTATGAGTTAAACAACTAAATAATAATGTTTTAAAAGTGGAATACACATAATTGGCCGCAACAACTTTAGTTTAAAGGAGCTAAAAAAGAGACAATCTAAGATCAATAAAACTAACATAGCTTTGCGAATCGGAGATAAACGAAATGCTATGGAGTTAGTTCTGTAGAGGTAGAA
>CAZRXT010000019.1:0-17515 GCA_964604035.1 uncultured Prolixibacteraceae bacterium
GAAAATTAGAGCTGCCTTTAATTGCTATGTATAAAGTTTTTTTGATATGGTGAAATTATTTTTATTTTTACTCTATACTTTTAGACTATTAGAATATCAATTAATCGCTTTTATTATTATGAATAAAATTTCTAAAGAGTTGGTAGGAGCTTCAGCCATTCCTATCATTCTCTCAATTTTGGAAAAAGAGGAAACTTATGGCTACCAAATTATGCAAAGTGTAAAAGATCTATCCGATAGTAAGATAGAATGGAAGGAGGGTAGCTTGTATCCTGTTTTGCATAAACTTGAAAAAAATGGTTTAATAAAATCTCTTTGGAAGATGGCTGAAAATGGACGGCATCGTAAGTATTATGCCATTAATAGAAAAGGCCGTAAAGCTTTGCAAGATGAAATAGAGAATTGGACTTTGGTGCACACAATGCTCGATAGTTTGTGGAAAGAAATTAAGCCTGAGGTTTAGCCTTTAAAATTTTAATGAAAGAGCTTCAAAATTGATTTTTTTGAAGCTCTTTTATTTTTCAATAAACGAAGAAAATATACTTTTTAATTTATCAACTTTTGGTTTTATAATGAATTGACAATAAGAATTTTGAGGGTTATTTTTAAAATAGTCGTCATGATATTTTTCTGCTTCAAAAAAAACAGGAAGTTTCTGAACTTCAGTGATTATTTTTTTCGAGAATTCTTTTTCTGTGTTAAGTTTTGAAATTATCTTTTTTGCACTTTTCTCTTGCTCTTCTGAAGTGAAAAAAATTACCGATCGGTATTGAGTTCCTACATCGGCACCTTGTCGGTTCAAGGTTGTTGGATCGTGTGTTTTGAAAAAAATATCTAAAAGTTGTTCATAGTTTATTTTGGTTGGGTCAAAAGTGATTTTAACAACTTCGGCATGTCCGGTTTCGCCACTGCAAACATCTTTATATGTTGGGTTTTCGAGAGTGCCTCCGGCATAGCCCGGAACAACATTTGTAACTCCGCTTAATTCTGTAAATACAGCATCGGTACACCAGAAACAGCCTCCTCCAAAAACGGCAACTTCTTGTTTTATTGTTTGTTCGCTATTCGAATTCATGATCAATGCGATTAATAAAATTTTTAGCATTCTTCTTCATTTTCGTTAGTGATCAAAACAAGATTCCTATCCATTTAGTTCACTTCCTACGGCATGATTGTTCTGTTATTTTTCGCTGAAAACGATTGCTTCATAAGTGTAGATGTCCGATTCTTTCCATCCGTTCCAGCCTAGCCCAGCTTTATCGCGGCTACAATAGCCTAAAAATTCTTCGAGATTCCAACCTGTTGTTACGGCAACCTGAGGGAGAAAAGTTCCAGAATGCGAATCTTTTTTCAGATAAATGCCATGAATGCCTAATTGAATCTCGGATATCGATTTTATCTTCCGAAGAGGAGTTAGAACCGATATTTCGATGTTGATTTCCGGAACTTCATCTTTTGAAACAGGTCTGAAACGATGATCGTGCATTGCTGAGGAAATTGTCATTGTTCTAACAGATTCAAATAGTTTAGTTTCCATTTGAAAACGACCGAGACAACCTCTCAGTTCGCCATGTTTGTATAGCGTAACAAAAAGTCCAAGCTTTTCTTCTAAATTGACTGTTATTTCAAGTTCAGATAGAGTAAGTGACTCATCAATACCAAATAGACATTCGAGAGCATTTCTCGAAATTCGCAGAAGAGTGCTCTTTTCTGATGAAGAAAGCGAAAATTCTTTATTGTTTATGTTTTGATCCAAATTCAACTATTTTGTCATCTTCTTTAACTCAGCTGCGTGCATTATAATCTCAACAATTTCTTCATCGGTATACGTTTCGTGATTTATTGTCAGATCAAAGTTGTCGTTCTTAGTGTTCTCTCCTTTAATGAGTTTCCTGAAACTCGCACGGTTATCGTCTGTAACTTTAATGACGTCTAAGGCTTCAGCTCGTGTTACATTTTGGGCTTGCATTATTTTCTCGATTTGCCATTCAATAGGAGCCTCAATTCTTATGTGAAGAGAATTTTTAATGTCGGAGCAAATGATATTTGATGCACGTCCAATTATAATTTTGTGTCCATCAACAGCAAACCGGTGAATAACATTTACTACGGTTTTCCTCATTTTATATTCGAGGTTATAATCGGATGAGAGAAATGTTTTAGCAAGCTCATCAAAGAAGTTATGGTGTTTTGCTACGAATATTGTTTGAATTTTATCAGGATGCAAGCGTAGCTTTTCGGCCGAAGCATGAAGTATTTCTTTGCTTATTACTTCCCAATTATTACCTGGATTACGGTTGTTTAATTTCTCAGCTAATAATTTAGCAATTTGTTGAGCGGAACAACCTGCAATTCTTGATATTGTAATTATTGGCCCAGGTTGCCTCTTTAGTTTGTCCAGATTCATTTCTGAAAAACGTTTCGATAGGTAATCACTAAAAATGTCATTCATAATGGTAAGTTTTTAGGATCTTAATTTACAAAGATTTTTTTTAAGTTCATATTTTTCGGCATTCTTTTTTGCCAAAAAGCAGAATGGCTGCGTTTGCAATAAACGAGGCAATAATTACCATGTTTCCAATAAACGGGCTGTAAGAGTAGAAAATAATTTTACCCAAAAGTGCCATTGCTCCACCTATAACAATTGCATAAACGGCATTGTTTGATTTTGTGGTTAGCCCAATTAACCCCAATAATATTGGCACTATGAATGCACCCGAGTATACAGTTAATGCAATTAGAAGAATGCCAATTATTGATGTGAAATTAAGCGAAATAATTATGCCTATTATTCCAATAATCAGAATTATCCATCGGGTTTTTTTGACCGTATTTTGACCGTATTGTCCTTTTTCTATCAAGCCAGTAATAATTATAGATGCACTTAAAATGGTTGTATCGGCCGAAGAAAGGATTGCACTAAGAAGCGCAACTACAATAAGTGCAACAGCCCAACCAGGCAACACACTATTGCTAACCTGAACAAATATTGATCCTGCTGAAGGCGTTGTTAGGCAGCTACTTCCATATACACTAACCAAACCAATAGAAAATGCAACTGGTATTAGAATTAGAGCTGTAGTGAGAACGGCTTTACGGGCAGTATTTTTATTGTTTGTACAAAATATTCTGGAATAGATATCGGGCCCGGCAGTAAAAGTTGTTGAGTAAGTGATAAGGAGTATTAACAGGTCTAACGGCTTAAAATTTTGGTTAAAAGGAAATTTTAAAGATGATATTAAAGATATGTCGTTGCATCGTTTTGTGTATGTAAAATATCCTATCGTTGCTAAACCTAACAGTATGAGTATAGCTTGAAAAAGGTCTGTTTTTAATACCGATACCTGTCCTCCAATTATTGTGTAAGTTATGAATACAAAACCTGCAATTATGGCTCCAGTCTCGTAACTAAGAGGAGTAAAGCTTTGTAAAATTTTAGCTGCGGCAATAATTTGGGCTGCAATAATTCCCAACCAAGCTATTGGAATAATGAAAGATGCAATATTTCGGGCTTGCCGGCTATATAAATCTTCTAAAAGATCGGGGAGAGTGAATTTTCCTAAACTGTTTACTTTTGATGTTAATGGTAGAAGGGCGAAAAGTCCAATTGAAGCACAAAGCATATACCACGAAGTTGCCCATCCAAGTTGAAAACCTTCTTCTACAGCACCAATTATTGCCGATCCGCCCAAAATTGTTGCTAAAAGGCTTCCTGTTATTGTGAAATAGTTCCCTTTCTTCTTCGCGATAAAGAAATCGGAATGGCTTTTAACTTTATACGAACTTCTTACCGATATTACGATTAAAAATGTGAGGTAAATACCGAGGAACAAATAAATCATGAGAATAGTTACTTTTTACATTAAAGAAAATTACCGGTTTGATAAGCCCGAAATTACCTCAAAAAGATTCTCTGCACTAATTGGTTTCTGAATAATTCGGTTGTTTTTTCTTCTTAAAAAGCTTTCGAATTGATTTTCAGAGTCGCCATTTGTTAAAAGAACAGCTTTTATTTTGGGGTTAATATTGAATAGAATGTTACATAATTCTTCCCCATCAATATTCGGCATTTGCTTGTCGATAATGATCAAATCAATACTGTTGTGATTTATTTTGAAAAACTGAATTGCATTCATGTGGTTCGAAAAACTGTAAACATCGTGTCCAATGTCGGCTAATATCTTGGCTGTTATTGTTCTAATAACTAATTCGTCGTCAACCAAAAGAACATTTGAAGTACCCCTTTGTATTATTTTTTCGTCGGGAGCAATAAGCTGCTCGGTGTTAAATGCTTCGCATTCGGGGAGATAGATGTTCGTATTAGTCCCTTCGTTTACAGTACTGAATATTTTTATTGCACCATTATATTGCTCAATTATTTTTTTTGAAACCGATAGCCCAATGCCCGGATGGCCTTCGTTTTGCTTAGTCGAAAAATACGGATCAAAAACGTGTTGCAAATCTGTTTTTTTGATGCCAATTCCAGTGTCCGAAACAATTATCCTTAGATATTTACCTTTTCTAATGCCACTATCTTGATGAATTTTGGGTTCATCAAAATAGGCATCGTTTGTTTCAATTGATAGTTTACCACCAAGAGGCATTGCTTCAATTGCATTTTCTATTATGTTTTGTATGGCATTTCTTAGTTGTAGAATATCACAAACAAGATGATTTAATTTGATATCGAACGATTTGTGAATTTTAATATTTGAAGGTAAATTGCAATTATTTATTATGTCATCAATCAATTCATTGATGTCAATTTGAGAGTTAATTTGCCTTTTTGAATCTGAAAAAACCAGAAGGTTATTTGCAAGAATATTTGCCTTATTAGCTATGTCGGTAAAGTTATTAACTAAAGATTGAGATCCTTTTTCCGACAGTTTATTTTTAGCTAAATATGTCGATCCGTAAAGCTTATTCGTGATGATGTTTAAATTGTGAGCATAGTAATTTGCTATATCTTTTATTGTTTGCAAGCGTTCATTCTTTACTATCGTATTTTCATTTTCTTTTGCCAGGGTAATATCATCGATAATTTGAATTGCAAAGGTTATATCGCCATACTTGTCTTTCATTGTTGTAATTGTTGAACTTATCCACAAGAACTTGGAATTTTTATCGGTCATTTGCAGCGACTGGCTGAATGATTGCCTAATCCCGGTGTAAAGTTGAGAAAACATAGAGATCAGTTCACTAAGGTTTTCTGTCCTAGTAAATTCATCAATTTTTTTGAAGATAATATTGCTCGTTGTGTGTCCGAATGTTTGGGCGTATTTATTATTTGCATATACAATTTGCCTGTTCTTGTCGATCAATGCAATTCCTTTTGGCGATTCTTCAACTATGTTTCTAAACTTTTCGCGTTGAGAAACAATTGCCTCAACTTCTTTTTTCGATTCAGTAATATCTGTCAGAAATAAGAGATAACTTATTTCGTTGTTGATTTTTGTTTGTGTGAAACTTGCATTAATTGTTTGATTTTCTGAAGGATAAACTTCGAATGAGGTGTTGTTGTTCTCTCGTAATACATTGGCCAGAATATCGGTGTTAACTTTTGATAGGATTCCAATTTTCGAGATTTTTAGCCCGATAGATTTCTCCAATTCAAGTTTTGTTAGTTCAAGAAACCTTGTATTACAGTTTATTAGGTTGAAATTAGAATCAAAAATGGCATGCCCCTCGGTTAAGTTACTTATAACTATATTTTGAAGCTGATTAGTTAATTCAAGGTTTTCTCTAAAAATCTTTTCTTCTTCAATATTTTCGATTGTAAGTATTAAGTAATCAATTTCATTCGATGTTTTAAATGTTGGTTTTATTGCAATTGAAATCCATATTTGAGGTGTGTTCTTTAGTTTGATTTCCTTTTTGTATAATGTTATTTTTTTTGATTTGAATAATTGAATATTCTCCTTTATTTCAACACAGTCTTCTTCGTTAAAATAGGAGTATAAATTCTTGTCGAACTGTGTTTTATGGTTGATTTCTAAAAATTTCTGCAACGAATTGTTGAGGTAAAAAATATCTCCACCTTCAGTCGAAAGTGCTATTCCGAAAGATGAACTTGCAGCAATTGTCCTGAATCTGCTTTCATTTGTAATGAGTTCAAATTCAGTGTTTTTCTTGTGGGTGATATCATTTAGAATAAAAATAAATGTTGGGCTATTATTGAATATGAATGATGAGATTGATAGCTCAACCCATTTAAGTCGGTTATTTTTAGTTTCGATTCTTACATCAATTGTCTGGGCTGCCGGCGGGTTTTCTGAAGTAGAATCACAAACCTTTCTGATTGCTATTCGGTCTTCGGGAACAGCAATTTGAAATGGCGTTATCTTATTTGTGATAATTTCGACAGGAGTAAACCCTGTTAACTCGCTCAATTTTTCGTTTTGAAACAAAATGTTGTCATTCTGGACTACTTCAATTGATTGTTGCAGGTTCAGGGCAAATGTTCGCATAAGGTTTTGATCTTCTTTAAGCTTAATCTCTTCCTGTTTGAGCGATGTAATATCCTGAAATATACCTTTATATCCAATTAAAACATTTTCGTTGTTTTTTATTGGGCGCGACTTTGAGAAGATATATTTTGTTTGATTATTGATGATGGCTCGAAAAATAATTTCGGCATGAATAGTTTTATCGTTTGAAATAAATTGAGAAATGAAGCTTTTACGGTCTTCGGGATGAATAAAAATCTCGATCTGGCGCATCGATAATTGTTCTATTCCCTCATACCCGAACATTAAAAAAGAGTTGGCAGAGCCAGTTAAAATCATGTTTTTCAGATCAAGCTCCCAATATCCTAATTTTGAGATTTCGGCAGCTATAGAAAGTTCATTTTTCTGGGTTAATATTTTTTCTTCATAAACTCTTTGCTTTGTGATATCGATGTGAGTTCCGATAAATCTTTCAGGTTTGCCGTCGGCATTGTACGAAATTATTTTTCCTTGAGCGTGTATCCACTTGTAAGTGCCGTTTTTGCACCTCATTCTGAAATCTATCGAATAGTTGTTTATTTTTGATGTAAGATATTCATCTATTGTATTATAAACTGTTGCTACATCGTTGGGATGAATTCTTTTTTCGTATTCTTCAAATTTATTTGGAATTTCATTTGTCTCGAATCCAAGTATGTTTTTCCATCCTGTCGAGAAGTAAGTCTCGTTAGTTTGTATGTTCCAGTCCCACACGCCAATAGAGCCAATTTGAAGAGATTGTTTCCAGCGTTGTTCTTTACTTCTTAGGGCATCCTGACTCTCTTTCTGGTTGCTGATATCTCGGATAATGGCTTGAACAACTTTTTCGTTGCCATAACTGATTGGCGAAAGTTTTATGTCGGCGAAAAACTTTTTCTGGTCCGATTTCTGAAAAACCCACTCATACTGTAATTGGTTTCCCAACAGCGAATTCTGAATGTACTCTACGGCCTTTGTTCGAGAGTCTTCGCCACCACTTTGTTTACTTGGCGATAAGTTCCAAAATGTTTTATTCAGAAGCTGATCACTTTCTAATTTGAAAAGCGATATCGCTTTCTTGTTCAAATCAATTATCCTGTAATTTTTTATAATAAATATGGCATCGTTCGAATCATCAAACAACTGTTTGAATTTTTGTTCACTTTTTATTAGTTCTTCCTGAGCAATAATGCGTTCAGAGATGTCGCGAATTGAAGCTACCGCAACTTTTCGGCCACTCCAGTTGAAATATGAAAGTGAAACTTCTACAGGGAAATCAGATTCATCTTGTTTTCTACATACTTCATTTAAAATAATAACTTTTTGTTCTGCTATCTGTTTTTCAAAGCTTTCGTCGGTTACGAAAAGATGTTTAAGCTTCATTCTCATCAGTGCATCTTTGGTATAACCAAACATTTTACAGGCAGTTGGGTTTACATCAAGAATTTTCCCCGTTGTAAACTCAATCATAAATAAAGAATCGCTTCCAATAGAGAATATTTGACGGTATTTTTCTTCACTTTCCCTGAGCGAGCTATCGGCTTCAACCATCAATGATACATCTCTCCAAATAGTTGCAAGGGTATTGTCGGTTGTTGAATAGATCAGAACATCGAAAAAACTATCGAGCATTTGAATGAACAGCCGGTCTTGTTGTGGCTCATTGGTTATGGCCGTTAACATTAGCAACGAGTGAAACTGTTGAAATATTGATGATTGCAACGAAAGTTTCTTATTTACGATGTCGTTCTTTTGCAGTTTGAATTTCGATTCAAAGGTTGGGTTAACATCTTTGTAGATATAGTCGATAATGTTGCCCTCGTTGTCTTTAATCGTTTCGAATACAATGAAAACATCGGTAAGATTGTTATAAAGGCTTCGGTATAACTTTTCGTTTTTTGTAATCGCTTCAATTTTGTAGTGAGTTTCTGTTTCGTCAATAATGATTCCTGTTAGGTTAATGGGTTTAAATTTTGCATCTCTATCAACCAGTGTGTTAATAGCTATATATCTGATACTGCCATCGTTGATTCTGATCCTGGTTTTTATACTGAAATAGTTTTCGGTCGAAATTTTTTCTGACCACTGTTTCATAAAAGCATCTTTATCGTCTTGATAAAAGAACTTGAAAAAATCGTCGAGACTAAGCGAATTAATTGTGTTTGGAATTTCTAAAAACTTTTTTGCCTCTTGTGAAAATGTAAAGGTTTGATGCTTAATAGAAAAGCTCCAATAAGCGAAATTTGAAATTGTTTTTGCTTTCTCGAAAACATCATTATCTCCATGCAAATTTTTAATCAGGGTTAGCTCCTCAACTTGTTTTTTCAGTCTTAGGTTTTCTTCCTTTAGTGTTTCAATGCTGATGTTTTCTGTGCTATTTAGGTTTTCGCTCATGTGTACAAACTGTTTTATAGGTAAAAGGTACGATTTTTTTATTTTTTCATTCATATTGAAGCTACGAAAAGCCCTTAAACCCTAACTCGGCAAGCATATTTTTATATTTTTTAACATACCACATTGTAATATCAAATGCTTTGTTCCTACAAATTAGTAAAAATAAGGCAGGCATTGAAATAATAACTATTTCACTAAGAGGCTAAGTTATGCTTCAATGAATGATTCTGCTATATTTGTAGTTCTTTATTAAAGGATAATATATTATGAATATTGCTTTAGTTGGATACGGTAGAATGGGCAAAGAAATTGAACAAATTGCACTTTCTCGTGGACACAAAATTGTACTTACAATTGATGTTACAAATTTAGAAGATTTTACTTCTGAAAATCTGAAAAAGGCCGATGTTGCCATTGCTTTTACAATTCCAGAATCGGCAGTCGATAATTATTTCAAATGTTTTGACTGCGGAATACCAGTTGTTAGTGGTACAACCGGGTGGCTCAACCGTTGGAACGAAGTTGTAAACTACTGTAACGAAAAGAAATCAGCATTTTTCTATGCTTCGAATTTCAGTGTTGGAGTGAACATCTTTTTTGAGTTGAATAAACAGCTTGCCCGAATGATGAAGTCGTTCGACCAGTATAAACCAGAAATGACCGAAGTACACCACACCCGAAAGCTCGACTCTCCAAGTGGAACTGCTATTTCTTTGGCCGAAGATTTAATTGCCGAAAACGATAAGTTAAATGGCTGGGTAAATGAGCCGTCTCGAGACGATCAAAAGCTTCCGATTATTTCACTACGCGAAGGCGATGTTCCCGGAATTCACACTATAAAATACGATTCAGAAGTCGATTTTATCGAAATTACGCACAGCGCATATAGTCGTGCAGGTTTTGCAATGGGAGCTGTTGTTGCTGCTGAGTTTCTGATTGGCAAACAAGGAATCTACTCGATGAAAGATTTGATGAAACTGTAATGTTTGCTTGTAAAACAGATACTAATTGATAAATTGTTGATAATAAATCAAAAAAAATATGAAGAAATTTAGTCTTAATAAATGGGCAAAATTCTCAATATGGGGTGGTTTGTACCTATTGTGGGTTATTTGGTTTGGAAACTATTGGTTCTTACTTGGTCTTGCCATCATTTTCGACATTTATGTTACAAAGAAGGTTCACTGGGCTTTTTGGAAAAAGAAGAATCCGCCTGAAGGTAAACAGACTAAAACTGTTGAATGGATAGATGCAATCATTTTTGCGGTGGTTGCCGCGTCGTTCATTCGCTTATTCTTTTTCGAAGCCTATGTAATTCCAACGTCATCAATGGAAAAATCGATGATGGTAGGCGATTACCTTTTTGTTAGTAAAGTTGCTTATGGCCCTAAAATGCCAAATACACCGTTGTCATTCCCTTTTGTTCATCAGTCGATGCCAATGACCAACTATAAGGTGAATTCCTATGTCGAGTGGATCAAAAACCCTTATCGTCGTATTGCCGGTTTGGGAAAAGTAAAGAACGACGATGTGGTTGTATTTAATTTCCCCGAAGGAGATACTGTAGCTCTTAACTTTGCAAGCCAAAATTATTATGATCTTTGTAGAATGTATGGGCGCGACAGGGTTAATTCCGACGAGCGTTCGTTCGGCAAGATTGTTCCCCGCCCAGTCGACAAAAAAGAGAATTATATAAAACGTTGTATTGGTATTCCTGGCGATAAACTTGAGATCAAAGAGGGCGAAGTTTATATAAATGGCAAGTCGCAAAAAAATATTGCCAACAAGCAATACAATTATATTGTTACTACCGATGGTTCAATGATCAACTCTAAAGTTCTCGACAAACTCAAAGTTCCAAACGATGACCGTGAAGTAATATCTGGAGGTAACTACTTTCTTCCGCTTACACAGCAGCAAGTTGCAGAATTCAAAAAACTTAGCTATGTAAAATCGATTACTCGCTATGTTGATACCCCGGGGAAATACGATCCTGCAATTTTTCCTCATTCACCCGATTTTCAGTGGAATGTAGATAATTTTGGACCGTTAGAGATTCCTAAAAAAGGAACTACCGTGAAGTTAACTAAGACAAACCTTCCTATTTACGAGAGGATTATTGATGTATATGAGGAAAACGACCTTAAAGTTTCTGGCGATCAAATATTTATTAATGGAAACCTTGCTACTGAATACACATTCAAACTTGATTACTATTGGATGATGGGCGATAACCGCCATCAATCGGCCGACTCAAGGTATTGGGGGTTTGTTCCAATTGACCACATTGTGGGTAAAGCGTCTTTAATTTGGATGTCGCTCGACAAGGATAAGAGTTTCTTGAGCAAAATCAGATTTAATAGGTTGATGAAGATTGTGAAATAAGAATAAAAAACAGATAATTTTGGGGGGCGCAAAACGCTCCCTTTTTTTTTGATTTTTTTATTATGAAACGAACATGTTTGCAAGAAAACATCTGCGGATGAATAAACCAAATGCGAGTTCCATACGTGGAGGTGTAAATGTTCGAAGAAACAGCTTCAGATCCAACAGATAAACAGTAACTTAATACAGATATATACGGATGAAACAAGCAGTATTACCGTTAGCCTATTTGGCTCCTGTTGAATATTTTTCCATTCTGGCTGGTTGCGACAGTGTTTTAATTGAGCAATACGATAGTTACCACAAACAAACGTATCGAAATCGGTGCCGTATTTTAGGTGCAAATGGACCGCAAGATCTTATCATTCCTGTGGTAAAGAATAGCGGAGTAAAAACGCTCGTTAAAGATGTGGAAATCGATTATTCAACCCGTTGGCAGGCAAACCACTGGAGATCTTTATTTTCGGCTTACAACTCTTCGCCTTTCTTTGAGTTTTATACCGATGAATTTTGCCTGTTTTATGAGAAGAAGTGGCGTTTTCTTGCCGACTTCAATATGCAGTTTCTGGAATTGATTTGTGAGTTGACAGGAATTGAAAGTAAAATTGAACTCACAACAGATTTCATTGCCAACTACAACGAAATTCCAGATTACAGGTTCACAATTACTCCCAAAAACATTATTTCAGAACAAGTTCGTGACATTAAATTTGAACGTTACCACCAGACTTTTGGTGATAAATTTGGGTTTGTTCCGAATCTGAGTATTGCCGATTTGCTTTTTAATGAAGGTCCGCGATCGGAAACAGTTATTAAAAAAGCGAACAAATAGAGAATTTTAAGAGAACGAACAGAGTGGGGAAGTGCTCTCTTTACTTATAAACCACACCAAGACTATCTAATTCTTTGGTAGAGATGCTTGGTGTTTTACCTTTTTTCATTTTCGCAACAACCAGTTCACCACATTTTCGGGCATCGGCTTCAGATGCGAATCGTTGTGAAATTCCGGGAATACAATCTTGATAGATAAATCGTTTCGAATTAACAACTATCTCATAGCACCAGAAAGCTCCTTCCTTATTCTGAAACACATTAACAGCAACCGATGGCTCAGCATTAACAAAAGAAGTCCCGGATTTTTTATCTCCGGGACTCTTAGTATTACACGAAATTGATGTAAATATTGTTGCAACCAAAAGTACTCCGAAAAGGAAAATACTCTGTTTTGGTTTAATTATCATCTTCTTCTTTTTCAACAGATGGTTGGAATAGGTAGAAATCGGCTAAAGGATTTTTACCACCTGCTTCTCCGCCAACTACATAAGCCATGTTGTTTATAACAAAAGAACCTGCACCCATACGAGAATAGCCAGTTTCGAGACTAGTTTTCTGAATCCATTCAAGAGTTTGAGGGTTCCATTCAAAAATCGTCGATAATGGAGCACCATTTGATCCTCCAAAGAGGTATATTTTACCTTCTACCGAGAACGCATTGCCAAACGCACGGTTAATACCAGCCAAACCACCTTCTTCAACATCATCTAAATCTTCAAGTTGAATCCAGTCATTAATTTCAGGATCAAATATCCAGAAATCATTCAAATAGCGGCTGCGATGCCCACTAATAAGATAAGCTTTACCATCCATTACGCAAGTATTTGCTCCTTCACGTTTATCTCCTGGAAATTGCTTTGCTAACGTCCATTCGCCATTTTCATACTTGTAAAAGTCGTTGAAATAAGTTTTATCTAAGCCATTATACCCAGTTCCGGCATAAATGGCTGAACCTATAGCAAATGCTGTTGCATTGCGTCTTTTCCCTCCGGGGAAATCAGCTAGCTGAGTCCATTTCCCAGCTAATTTAGCTGTATCGCTTTCATTCTGATTTGGGTCAAACTCCCAAAAGTCTTGTAAGTCATATTTCTCATCGTATCCGGTACCAACATAACCTTTCGAGCCATTAGCAACACTAAAGTTGTAAGCACGTAAAGTTCCAGGGAAACTGGCAACCTGAGTCCATGAATTTTGAGATGGATCATATCTCCACATATCATTAACGTAGTCGTTGTCTTTGTCTCGCCCCATGCCATAGTATCCAAATCCGTTTAACTCGAAACATGTTCCGAACGAACGTTCAATACCTGAATACCAAGCTTTGGTAACCCAGTTGCCAAGCTTGTCATTTTGTCCGTCATCTTCGCTTTCATCAAAACAGGACACGAACAATGTTGCAAAGAGAGCAATAAGAATTAGTGAATGTCTAAATTTCATTGTATAATTTTTTGTATTGTAATTTTAAGGTAACAACTATAAATAGATCAAAGAAAATAATATTCCTTTGTGGTCGACAAATATAGAAATTTTCGCAATAACTGTTTCAGCCATTAAGTATTTTTATCATGTTATGTTAATGCTTGTTAAATGGACATTTATCGTGGTGTAAAAGTATCCCCAATTCTAATTTATTTTTACTTTTGTCCGCTATTGTAAATTATAAGTATATTACCCTGCTTATAGGTCAACTTTTGTGTTGAGAAAAAGCAAGAGTGCATATTCAGACATTTAAAGAACAATTTATAAACAACAGATGAAGCTGAGAAATTTTTTTATAATTATTTTGATGGTTGTTTTTGCATCGTGCGAGTTTGATGATTCTACATACCGATACAATATGGGTACTGATTTTGTCACCGATCCGGCAGTGTTGAGAATGACTGATACACTTACTCTTAGAAGTTATACTGTTTCAGTCGATTCTTTAGTAACATCGAGAGGTGACAGATTTTTAGCTGGTCGTTATGAAAATAAGTACGGCATTCAAACAGAGTGCGAAACCTATTTCAGAATCGATCCGTGTGGCCCGTTCGATTTGCCCGACTCAACCAGATATGATTCTGCTTGTTTTGTTCTGAAATGGGATGGTTACTATTTTGGAGACTCAACACAATTGTGCGAATTTGAAATTTGCCAACTTACCGACGATATGAAAGTTGATGTTGAAACACAATATATTTATAACAATCAACGGTTTCCGCATGAAACAACACCCATTGGGCGCTTTACATTAAACCTTGCCGATGACAAATCGTTCGATTATGATGATCTAGACTCTGTTTCTTTTCGTCTTGATGACGCTTTAGGAAAAACTTTATACGATTATATATATGATGAAAATACTATACTAGAAGATCCTGAAGAGTTTAAGGAATTATATAAAGGATTTATGATTAAACCTGCCGACAATAATGTTTCGAGTGTTGTCGGTTTTGTTGGTCATCCTGATTCTCTTTTTTCTCCACGAATCAGAATTTATTATAGCGATAAAACTCTCGATGATGAAATGTACATTGAATATAGTTTGGAAACATTAGGCACTTCGACCGAAGCGACTGATACAAATTATTTTGCATCGAACTATATTTCAAATAATTACAGTAAATTCGTTGTTTCCCAAATGCCCGAAGAGGAGGAAAAACTTTCGAGCGAGCTAACTGGCGATATAACAATTATTCAAGGAGGGTTGAGCCTGATGACTCGTGTTGAAATTCCGTATGTCGATAAAATCAGGCAACTTGGTTCTGGTTCTGTTTTTAGGGCAATATTGTTTTTCGAACCAATTGAAGGAACTTATGCCGAAGAAGAAGATTTGCCAAGATACTTGGAGGTTTATATGGCCAATAACAACAACGAATTCTATAGTCAGCTTTATAAAGCAGGTTCAACCGATCCTACTTATGCTATTTTGAATATGAAAAGTAATGATGTAGGTTACGATAATTACTATAGTAATAAGACCTATTATTCAGTAGATATCACACAATATCTTGTTAATGAATATATTGATTCGGCTGATCCTAAGTATTTTCTCTTGCTCTCGTTGCCGCAGGCTAGTATGAGCAACAATGTAGAACAGTTAATTATTGGAAGTCCGGACCATTCGACACAGAACATGAGGCTTAAACTTTATTTTACTAATTATACCGATATAGATTAGCACTTTATGAAACGAGCATTAGAAATATCTTCTCTGATTTTTACATTATTAATATGCACACTCTTTGCAGGTGCTCAAAACAACACATCTTCTCCGTATTCTGTTTTTGGGATGGGCGAACTATCCAGTGTTGGTTATGGGCGCAACCTTGCCATTGGGGGTACAGGTTTTGGTGTACGTGATAATAATCAGCTTAACCTAAAAAACCCAGCATCATTAACCTCAATCGATTCGCTAAATTTTCTTTTTGAGATGGGTGTTAATTGCTCTTATACTCAATTTCTTATTGCGTCTGACGACGACAAACAAAAATCGTGGGGAGGAAACCTTTCACATATAACATTTGGGCATCGATATACAAAATGGATAATGGGTGCTTATGGTATAGCTCCGTACAGCAATATTGGGTACACACTTCTAACAATGAAATCGCTCGAAGGCGAAGATAGTTTTGTATATACAGCTTGGCATGGTACGGGTGGGTTGACTAAATACTTTTATAATGTTGGTATTAAGGTGTTTAAAAATCTTTCGTTTGGTGGCGAAGTTGCTTATTTGTATGGACCGTTTAATGAAACCCGTAAAACTTGGGCTGTAATCCAATCCGATAATCCAACCTACTTTACAACAAATACCCGATATCGGACATTTACCTACAAAGGAGCGTTCCAGTATTCTCAAAATTTAGGAAAGAAGGGCACCAATGTTACAATTGGAGGTACTGTTTCGCCACAACAAGAATTGAGAGGCTGGAGATATCAAAATGTTGAACAACAATATGGTTCAACAACAATCGACTCGATTTACTACAATAGTATGCCTGCTACGCCTTTACTTATTCCGTTAACTTATGGTGGTGGTATTGGACTTACTTGGAGAGGGCAATTTCTTTTAACTGCCGACTACGAAAAATCGAACTGGAGTGTTAATACAGAACGTCTTTATACCGATCAAACTATTCTTTCATTTGGTTTTGAGCGCCTTCCTCAAAAAAGTTTAGATTATATCGATCGTTGTTCTTTCAGGGCAGGATTTCGTTATGATTCGGGATATGTGAGGGCTAAAGGTTATATGATTGACGATACCCGTGTAACTGTTGGTCTGGGATTGCCTGTATTGAAATCGGGCTCTATGATCAATCTGACTTTTGAAAAGGGGTTCAGGGGAACTACAAAACGGAATTTGATTCTTGAGCGATACAATAAACTTTCGGTTGCTTTTTCGATGCAGGATTTGTGGTTTGGAAAGCGTAAGTTGAATTAATTAGGCGGGCAAACTTCAACTATTATATCTGGGCAGTGGCGTATTGTTGAAAGAATTTATCAATTATTTGCTGATGATCGAAGGCTAATTCTGGCAGCTCTTTTATGCTGAACCAGTTTGCCTTTGCTGCGTCGTCGCCCGGGGTATACTCAATTCGATGGTCAATTTCGGCCCAATACACAACCGAGATTGTTCTTCCCCTGGGATCACGATCAACTTTTCCGGCAGTATAAAACTGCTTTATGTCGATACTTTCTATTCCAGTCTCCTCTTTTAGTTCGCGTAAGCAGGCAGTATCAAGGTCTTCGTCCATTTCGACAAACCCACCTGGAAATGCCCAGTAACCTTTAAATGGATCAAATTTTCTCTCAATTAAAAGTATGTAACTGCAATCCTTTTCTTTTGCAATCAAAATGATGTCGGTGGTTACTGCCGGACGTGGATATTGATATGTATAGGGCATTTGTGGTGTTTTAGATTTCAGGAACAATCCTTTTCATCAGTCTGAGTTGGTGCGTATAACGGTGAGTCTCGGTGTTGTATATTCCGGCGTGGTCAATGTTATCAATCCTTACTTTTCCCGATGAGTGTATAATTTTGTGCTTCTCCCAGATAATTCCAACATGAACAATGTCGCCATTTTCATTGTCGAAAAATGCAAGATCGCCAGGCAGTGCTTCTTCAACAAACGAGAAATGCTCGCCAAGGGTTGCCTGTTGCGACGCGTCGCGAGGAATAGGTATCCCCGCAATTTTATAGGCAATCTGTGTTAGCCCTGAACAATCGATTCCCAACGGAGTACGACCGCCCCAGAGGTAAGGTGCATTAAAATATTTGAGTGCGGCACTAATTATTTTATTCCTTAAATCGCTTGTTTTATAAGTATTTACAGAGTTTCCCTCAATGTGGTATTCAACACCCCCAATTCTGAAAGTAGACTGGCGGCTATTATAATGGGGTAGAGTACTTCCCGAAACAATCAGAAAATTGCGGTAGTGGTTTACCTGTTGTACAA
>CAZRXT010000020.1:0-17376 GCA_964604035.1 uncultured Prolixibacteraceae bacterium
GCGTTTCGGGCGTGTTTATAACCGGCAGTTGGCCATCTATCATAAATGCCACACGATCACACAGTTCGTCGGCATCGGCCATGTTGTGGGTTGTAAGGAAAATGGTTGTTCCCTTGTCGCGCAGTTCCACAATGAAATCTTTGAGCATTCGGCTGTTTGTTGGGTCGAGCCCCGAAGTTGGCTCATCAAGGAAAAGCAATTTTGGCTTGTGTATAACCGAGCGGATAAAGTTTAACCTCATTCGCATCCCTTTCGAAAACGCTTCGACAGGCATGTTGCGATCTTCCCAAAGTCCAACCCGGCGCAACAGCTCTTCGGTCGAATATTTATCGCACGAATAGAATGAACCAAATAAGTTGAGATTTTCCAGGGCCGAGAATTTAAGGTAGAGATTTGGAAACTCGAAAGCAACCCCAATATTTTCGTAAAATTTCTTATCGATGTTGTTCACCTCTCGGCCCCGCAACATTACACTTCCGTGGTAATTTTTCAAAACCCCGGTAAGCACCTTTTGCGTAGTGCTTTTGCCCGCGCCACTTGGCCCAAGGAATCCAAAGATCTCCGAATCGTTCACTTCGAACGAAATATTTTTGAGCGTAGGCAAATTTTGTCCGCTATAAGTAAAGAGCAAATCCTTAACTGAAATCATAAACGTTGATTTAAAATTGACAGTTCAAATGTAGGTTGCTTATACCTCAACTAATTGCCAGAAGCGGACTAATTCTTGCCCAAAACGGTTAAATGTTGATTTTTTTAGTCCCATGCTTATGGCAAATTTTATTGCTCTCAGCAGTTGTCAATATTGGGAAGTGGCGCGAGTTGTTTTTATTTGTTATTTAAGCCACTTATTATTTCTAAGTAGCTCTCTTCTAATAAATCTCCTTGAGGATGTTGGCAATGATAAATAATCGAAGTGTAAACAGTTGAATCATAGTCGACTGAAAACACACTTCCATCAATTTTTTTAAGGTAGGCACTCTCTTCGCTAGAATTATACCATCGATTAAAGGCACTATGTCTTTTTAATCCTTTAGAATCCAATTCTTCACAGATGTATAGTATAGAATTGGTTTTGTCATTAAAAAAATCTTTTACAATTTTCTTAACGGTCTGTTGCACTCTAAAATCTAAAGGTTCAACACAATTATTAATTTTCTCAATAATCAGAGTATAAACATTTTTAATTTCATCACCACCAATGGTACTTTCAAAAATATTTATTGCGTCAACAAACGCAACCCTATACTCAATATTATTTTTTGTGATAAAAACGTAGGAGAAAGTATTATCATCTGTTATGATGTTATAAGGGCATTGCGAGTTTAATACCTTTGTCATTAAGGTCTTTCATTGATTTTTCACCACGCAAATAAGCACGTACATCCTTTTTATCTTCTAATAACTTTTTAGCAGATAAAACCATTGATTTATTTTTGCTTACACTCTTCATAACGAAACAAAATTACAATATTTTTCAGATAATCGATATAATTCTTTGTTTTCCTTAGAGGAATGACATAAGTGCGCTTAGTGATATTTGCGATTTAACAAATGCGGAACTAAGCTTCAACCTCTTTCCAAACCAAGGCACTGGCTCCAACAATTGCAGCATCGCCCAATTTAAGTTTCGATGGGTAAATATTTATTTTATTCTTAAAAATTGGCAAAAGGTGTTTCTCCATGCTTTCTTTTGCTGGTTTGAAAATATAGTCGCCAGCAGCAGTTGGGCCTCCAAACAGAAATATTGCTTCAGGGCTAAGGTGGTGAACGGTGTCGGCCAGACCTTGTCCGAGCCATTCTCCGGTTTTCTCAAACACTTCGAGAGCAACTTTGTCGCCTTTTTCGGCAGCATCAAAAATGTTCTTCGATTCGAGGTTCTGGAATGTATAACTAGCTAATAAACTGTTATTTGAATTGTCGCGAGCCATAATTTCGAAAGCAGTACGTTTCATGCCCGGGGCTGAGCAATAAGCTTCGAGATGCCCGTGAGCACCGCATCCGCATAACCTTCCTCCGGGAACCAACATTGTGTGGCCACATTCGCCTGCAAAGCCATCGGCACCATAAACTAAGTTGCCATCAACAACCAACCCGCTTCCAACACCGGTTCCCAGCGTGTACATCACAAAGTTTTTCATCCCTTTGGCTCCGCCGTAAATCATTTCGCCAATAGCGGCAGCATTTGCGTCGTTGGTCAACGAGATGTGTTCTAGCTCCGGAAATTTATTCTTAAGCAACTGAGCAATAGGAACAATTCCTTTGAACGAGAGGTTTGGCGCATACTCAATGGTGCCTTTGTAGTAGTTGCCATTGGGTGCGCCAACGCCAATACCTATAATTTCCAATTCGTTGTTCAGAAGCTTTACCGAATTGATCTGTTCGTTGATTGCATCGGATAAGTCGCTGATATATTTGTTGATATCGCCATGAGATGGTGTGGAAATATTCGTTTTTACCAATACATTTCCTTCATTGTCAACAACACCAATTGCAGTGTTTGTTCCGCCAATATCAACACCAATAGCTACTTTTTTCATTTTATATTTTGATTTATAGGTATTGGGCAAATTTAAAAATTATTCTGAGTCATTCGGAGGTGTTTATTCATCGATATGAGATACTGATGATTTTTTAATGTTCGAGAGAATAAATTAAGAGATGAGGAAATAAGCAGTTAAATAGTCTTTCCTACTTCTTGAATACGAAGAAAACGGCAAGAATCAGACAAACAAAAGCGGCAAGATGATTCCATCTAAAAGTTTCATTTTTAAAAGCAACCAACGTAAAAAGGGTAAATACAATGAGCGTAATTGCTTCTTGTATAACTTTTAACTGAACTAGGGAGAACGGACCTCCGTTTTCTTTAAACCCCACCCTGTTGGCGGGTACCTGAAAAAAGTACTCAAATAAAGCTATGCCCCAACTGATCATGATTACAGCAATGAGCGGAAGCGATTCAAACCACTTCATATCTTTGAATTTGAGGTGGCCATACCATGCCAATGTCATAAAGGCATTGGATATTATGAGCATAAGAATAGTAAAAACGACTTTCACGTATAAAATGATGAAGAATTGAATAAAAAAAAGGCCATGTTCCGTAGTCAAACATGGCCTTTAAATAGTTTCTTTTAGTTAGCGGCTGGAGGTGTTACCTCTGCAGGAGCATTTACTGTTCCTAAAATTCGTAGCATTATCGTAGCATTTTCAGCATTTGAAGATACTGTAATTGTCTTCGAAAAAGCACCAATCCTATTTGTATCGTAATGAACTTTTATCTCGCCCGAAGCTCCTGGCATAACAGGTTCTTTTGTCCACATTGGAGTTGTACAGCCACACGAAGCTTTTACATTTGATAAGATAAGTGGAGCTTTACCTTCATTTTTAAATTTGAAAACGCAGTCGCCATCAGCACCTTTTGTAATTGTGCCATAATCGTGATCCATATTGGCAAAAACAATTTTTGCTTTTAATGTTGTATCAGCAACAGCAACAGGTTCTTGAGCTTGAGCTGCAACTATGCAGATTAAAGCCGCAAAGAATAAGAATAATTTTTTCATCTCATTAATTTTATTTGTTTATATCGATGTTTATAATTGTAATACGGCTCAAAACAAAGAATGAGCCAAACTTTTTTCCTCTAAAAAATAATCACACAAATTTGCATGAAAAATGTATTCGTGTGAACCTCAGAGTTCAAAAAAATGTTAAAAACTTTTGATTGCTTAATATTTGGCTGTAAACAACAGTCAATTTGAATTTTACAATTAGTGTTTTTGTTCTTTTGAACTTACTTCTTTCTGGTCAGATCGAGCAGCCCGTTAATTATAGTTAGCGGGTGCGCCGGATTTCCAGGAATATAAAGATCTACTTGATGATTTTCTAAGAAGCGACGGTCGATTGCCGGGCTATCAGCAAAAATCCCCCCGCTAATGGCATCGGTTCCAACCAGTGCAATAATTTTTGGATCGGGTGTAGCGTCGTAACAAATCTGAACTGGTTCGGCCATATTTTCAGTAATTGGACCTGTAATAACAATACCATCGGCATGGCGTGGCGAAGCAACAAAGTCGATTCCAAAGCGGCTCATGTCGAACTGAACATTGTTTGCAGCGTTCAATTCCCACTCGCAACTGTTGTCGCCACCAGCCGAAATCTGACGTAGTTTTAGCGAGCTGCCAAAAATCTGACGGATATCTTTCCTTACTTTATCGGGGTCTACTTCAATTGGCTTATCTTCGCCCTCTTTGATAATCAGGCGTTCGCGTATGTTTGTTGATAGTTTATAATCGGTAGTAAACGTTATTTTTTCAGAAAATTGTTTTGCGCATTCGCCACAGAAGGTACATTTCCCTAAGTCGATACTTACTGGGTTTGTTCCAATGGCACCGGTTGGGCACAGCAATTGCAATTCGGCTTCGTTTACCTTTTCGAGGCTAATAATTGGCCGTCCACGGAAAATTCCCGGAACTTTTGCAGTGGTAACATCGGGGATAAACTGCTTCCCCTGATGATGAACGATTTTGAGACTTTCTAACATGGCTCGTTTCTCTTTAATTATAAATCGTGTCCTGAATATGAAAGGTTAAAACTTTTGTTGCAGATTGGGAAGTCTGATATCTCGTTGTTCCTCACCGCCAAAGCCAATCCTAACCAGTTGTGGAACGAAGGATCTTTGATTTTGTAAATCGCTAAGTCGCCTTTTGAATCGGTTATTGCGCAATGGCAAATTTCACCTCTCCAACCTTCAACAAGCGAGATTGTAAAAGAATCGGGTGCTGGATTATTCAACACAACCTCTTTTGAATTGATTTCCGGAACATTTTTGATCATTTCGCGAATGTATTGAATCGATTGCCTGATTTCATTTCTGCGAATCTGAACCCTTGAATAAACGTCGCCATGGTGTTTAATCACAGGCTCATGTTTAAATTCAGGGTAGAGGTAATATGGGTGCGAAGCCCTTACGTCGCGGTTCAATCCGCTCATTCGGGCAACCATTCCCACAGCGCCAATTGACAAAACATCATCGTAAGAGACAATTCCTGTCCGTTCAAATCTCGACAAGGTACTTGGCAGCTGGCGAAGTGTTTCAACCATTTCGTTAAAATCGGGTTCGTAGGCATCCAGAACCTCGGTAAGCCGTTTCGCAAGGGCTGGAGTGAATGGGAATTGGTTCTTCCCCGGCCTAATCAATCCTTTTGAAAGACGGTTGCCGCCCCACTCTTGCATGAAGTTGATTATTGGAGTGCGCAATCGACCAAAAACAGAGCTCCCCAACTGGTATGCAACATCGGTACATATTCCACTTAAATCGCCGGTATGAATGGCAATGCGTTCCATTTCCAACGCCAATGTGCGGGCAAATTCAATATCTTTTGTAGGTTGAAATCCACACAAACTTTCCCAAACCATTGAGAATGCAGTGGTGTGACCAACTACTGTGTCGCCGGTAATATCTTCGGCCAGAGTGGTTCGTTGGTTTAGATTTTTCTTGTCGATGAAAAGCTGTTCTATTCCTCGGTGCTGAAATCCAAGTTGAATTTCGAGGTGCAGAATTTGTTCGCCGTTGCAGATAAACCTGAAATGGCCAGGTTCAATAATCCCTGCATGTATTGGGCCAACGCCAACTTCGTGCAGCTCTTCGCTTTCGATGCTGAAGAATGGGTAGTTGGAAATAGTTTTCGATTTATCGGCACGGTTAAACGCATAACGCACAGGCTTTAACCAAGGATGATCGAAAAAACCAATCCCGAAGTTCTCGTGTATCTCGCGCTCAAACTTTTCGAAACCCAAATAATCTTTCGAAAACGATTTTAAAACATCTTCTTCATCGTTAAGGCACGACGAGACATATATTTCGTGGGTTTCATCATCGGCTATACAACAAATCAGTTTAATTTCATCGTTCTGCCTGTAGCCAAAGTAATTGACACAATGCCTTTCGGGATGCCCCAAAATTAACCCGGTATTGTCATCATAGAAAGTACCATATTCATTCACTGGTATTTCAGAAACAGGTATTGTCTGGTTATTTTTGATCTTTATATAACTCATATTAATTGGGTAACAGCATTATACTTTCCTTAATTAAATTCACAAACTCAGTCGGTGGGTTTAATCCCAAATAGACAGCTAGTGCCAGCAATGCAAATTGCGAAAGCGATTCCCAAGGACTGATTTTTGGAACACGGCTATCGTCAAAATCGACCGGAGGGATAAACAATATTTTGAAGATATTTTTACCAAAAGCCCAGATAATCATTGTTAATAGTAAGAGTACAACAATTAGCACAAAAATTTGATGGGCTTCAAAAAGCGATCTGAAAATAAGGAATTCGCTTACAAAAAGTCCGGAAGGTGGCATTGCGGTAGCACTAATAAAACCAAGAAGTAGGACCATTGCCCCGGCAGTGTTGTATTTGAAGTAATTACCTACGTGGTAAATACTTTTATCCTGATAAACCCGATAAAGCTGGGTAAACTGGAAAAACATACTCGACTTAACAAATGCATGAAGGATAATATGCAGTATTGCAGCGTAATAACCAACTCCTCCGGCAGCAATTCCAAGCATTACTATTCCCATGTGTTCGATACTTGAATAGGCGAACATTCGTTTGATGTTTTTCAGCTTGATCATGTAAACTGTTGATACAAAAATTGACAACACAGCTGCAATGCCAATTACTAGGTTTGCCCAGTGGTGCAGCGGAGTGTTTGCAATTACAACATAGAAACGGAAAACGCCAACAAAGCCAAGGTTCATTAACACACTCGAAAGCAGTGCGCCAACAGGAGCCGGAGCCTTGTCTTTTGCGTCGACACCGGCAGTAAACATTGGAACCAAACCTAACTTAGCGGTGAAACCTGTGAATATGAATAGGAAAGCCAGTTTCAACCAGAAAGGGTTGAGCTTGTCGCTGTTTGCTACAAGGTTTGCAAATGTAAGATCGTCGGAACCTGCATGTTCGAGCGAAAGGCTCAAAAACAATATGCCGATAAAAACAAAGGTGATGCTAATGGCACAAATGAAAACATATTTCCAGGTTCCTTCGAGAGCCAATTTGTTCCGATGATGATAAATCAGCGCCGAAGCACTAAGCGTGGTAATTTCTGTAAAAATCCATATTACAGCAATATGGTTGGCCAAATATCCTGCACTAATGGCAGTAATCAACATTACAATTGCACCGTAGTATATTGAACGGGTTTCTGGCGGGGCCGGCTGATCGTTGAGGTAAATATGGCTGTGAAACAGGGCCGGCACAGCAATGATGCTTATCACAATCAACAGCAAAATAGCCAGCGAGTCGTAAGTAAAGTAGCCAAAATCGTTGCTTCGGATATTATTTATGCCGTAGAAAGTTAAAATCCATTGCAAAACGAGAAACAAGCCCAATAACCCGACGGTTAAATTCTTGTTTTTACTGAAAAAGAGACTAATTGCTATCGAGAAACTTCCTATCAGATAGATTCCAATCATAGGTTGTAATTTTTTTCTGTTTAATAATCTTTTAAATTGGTAAGCTGATCAACATCAACATCTTTAAATACATCGCCAATTTTATTCAGGAAAATACCGAGAATAAGAACACTGGCAAAAATATCGAGCATAACACCAAGGTTCACCATCATTGGCATCTCATTTCCTACAGCCATCGACAAAACAAAAACGCCGTTTTCAATCACCATATAACCCATTACATGTGTAATGATTTTGCGGCGCGACGCAATAAAGTATAAGCCTGTAAACAAGGTTGATAACGCAACTACGAAGAACATTTTATCGAGGTGCGAATCCAGAATGCTGTTTGAAAGTAAAATTGTTGCCACAACAATTGCTGTGGTAATGATCAGCGATACAAAGTTTGGCAAAAATGGCTCTGCTTCGCGGGTAATATTGTTACGTTTAAGCAGATATCCCAAAAATAGTGGCACAGCAATCGCTTTGAACACAATGGTTTCGAGCAGGATAAATATGAGGTTCAGCGTATTGATTTCGCTCAGTTGCAGAAATGCCACAAAGAAAAGTAATACACCTTGTAAAGCCAAAACTTTAACATAGGTGAGCATCCGGTTTGCAATTGATAGATAAAACAAGGTTATTATAAAGACGATGAGTATTACATGTATCATATTTTCAGTCTTTTGAAGATTAATTAAATTTCCCTAACATCAGTAACGCTCCAAAGAATATGAGCAGCGAAACCGAGGTGAGTGCAACAATAAACTGGGCATTGTGATTCATTCTGAACCTTGCCGAAAACGATTCAATTAATCCAACTATTACAGCCATCAAAAATTGAACGATAAAGAAAAGAGGTATAGCATATTGATAATCAATAATTCCGATGAAGAGGTTGAAAATCAATGTTCCGTAAATCGCGAATTTTAAATATCCTCCGGTTAAGATCAGGCCAAGATCAAAGCCACTGTTGTCAAGTATCATCACTTCGTGAACCATAGTAAGTTCGAGGTGGGTTTTTGGGTCGTCGATAGGCATACGGCTGTTTTCAATCATTGCCACCATTATCAACACAAAAGTGGCCAAACCAGCCAGCGCATAACTTATGTATGAGCCAATATGCAAGGCCGCAAATATTTCCTGAAACGAAGTGTACCCGGTTAGCAATGCAAACGACCCCATCAAAATAAAGAATGCAGGTTCGGCAAACATTGAGTAAAGAGCTTCGCGGCTTGCACCCATGCCTTCGAAACTGCTGCCGGTATCCATGGCCGAAATAATGCTGAAGAACTTTCCAAGAGCCAGCACATAAGCGAAGAAAATAAAGTCGCAACTAAAGCTTAGCAACCCTTTTGTTTGTCCAAATGGCACAACCAGCATGGCCATCACAATTGATGCCAGATAAATTGTTGGGGCAATTTGGAAGATGAAACTGCTGGTTTCGCTGTACACAGCCCCTTTCTTGAAAAGACGGATCACATCTTTTATGGGCTGCATTATGCCAGGGCCTTTTCTTCCCGAAGCAAGGCTCTTTGTCCTGATCACAATTCCCGTGAAGAAGAGTGCCGCAATTACAGTTAATACAAGACTCAACATGGTTATAGTTGTTTTAAAAATTCAATAAATAGTATAATTTCATCATAAAAAAGTGGGATGCAGATAACCGAAACAATAAAGATGATTCCGTATAAAATAGAAATCTGCAACTTCCCGTTGTTGAGGAATAAAAACCTGCTTAAAATTGATTTATAGAGCTTTATTGGTTTGTCAATCAACATTCTTTCGAGCCTGTCGTAAGGATGGGTCTTAAAATGAGCTTCGGTTGGGAATATGCCCAACACCGTTTTCTCCTCTTTTTCGATAAGCAGGATGTTGCTGAAAAGCTTGCTGTACGACCGCGCATACGACGAAGCTGTGTATTGTATTTTTGGCGTTGGGGCAACATATCCGCAACCCCAGGTTGATGAGATGGTTGCTTTATGTTTTTGTGTGATTACTTTTCTAAGTAGAAAAATGATGGCAATCAGCACAATGAAGCCAGTCGAAGCCCAACCAATAGTTTGCAGAGCATCAAGAGATCCATCCTGAAAAGGTACGAATGTTGGTTCAATCTTCCCTGTGAACAGACTCACGGGCTTAACCAGCATATTCAGAACGTTTTTTGGGAACAAGCCAATTGCCAGAATGAAAAATGCTATTATATAAAGTGGTAGCCGTTGAAGGAAAGGAGCGTCCTTAATTTCATGATTAAAAGGTACTCTTGGCTGCCCCAAAAACACCACACTAAATGCTTTTGTGAAACAGAAAAGTGCCAAACCGCCAATCAGAACCAAACCTAGTATCGAAAAAATGATTGCAACCAGAGAAACTAGCCCCGCATTCAGCATCCACTGATACAGGCCATTATAAATAATAAACTCTGAAACAAATCCGTTGAAGGGCGGTATTCCGCAAATGGCTATGGCTGCTATCAAAAAAAGCATCGCCGTTTGAGGCATCTTTTTAATCAGCCCGCCTAAGTGCTCAATGTTTAACGTGTGCGTTGCCTGATAAACAATTCCCGAAACATAAAACAGAAGCGATTTGAATAAGGCATGGTTCAGCGTGTGTAGCAATGCCCCGGCAAAACCAATGGCTGCTAATAGTTGATTTCCATTGCCCAACCCAATGCAGCCAATCCCGATTCCCATACCGATGATGCCAATGTTTTCGATGCTGTGATAGGCTAGTAACCTTTTGATGTTGTGTTGAATAATGGCCAGCATTACGCCGTAGAGACCAGATACAACAGAAATGAACAAGATGAAAAAACCAATCGAAGTGTAGTCGGCTTTAATCAGCAAAAGCATCCGAAGTATTCCAAATATTCCGATTTTAATCATCACCCCCGACATGATTCCTGATATGTGTGTTGGTGCCGCCGGATGTGCGTGAGGTAGCCATGTATGAAAAGGAACAAACCCCGCTTTAATTGCAAAACCTATAAAGAAACAGATGAAAAGGAATATGCCTGTAGCCGAACCTTGCGTTTGAGTATAACTTGTTATTGACTGAAAATCATAACTTCCGGCTTTAATCGCAACCCAAATAAAACCAATCATCAGAAAAAGGATGGAAACGTGCGATTGAATCAGGTAATTGATGCCAGCTTTTAATGTTGCCATCTTTTCGTGTTCGAAAATTACTGCAAGGAAAGCCGAAAGTGCCATTATTTCCCAAGCAATCAGGAAAGCTATCCCGTTTTGAATTACACAAATGCTGATAAGCGATGTATGCAATAGTAGAAACGAAATCCAATGCAACGAAAGGTTGTTCCGTTGCTCTTTGTAAGCTTTCATATAGAAAAGTCCATAGAAGGAGCCAGTTAGAAAAACGAGGTTGAGAATCAGTATAAACCAACCAGCAAGGGCATCAATCTGAATTCGGATTGGGCCAGTAACTACACTTCCGGCAAACGAAAAATCGAAGATTTGCCCCGAAAGTGTTTGAATAGCAAAATGTCCTGAAATCAAAGCATTAATAAGGATTGCTGAAATCGTAACGATGGCTTTCCCTCTCACCTTTAAAAAGGGAATCACGATTATCGTTATTATCGGCAATACTAAGAATGCAATTAAAAGACTCATTTCACAACATTTAGTGCTGTTAGTATGAAAATTGACAAGATGAAAATAATTCCATATAAAACATACGACTGAACTCTTCCGTTTTGAATGAATTTGAAGTAGTTCGCTCCAAAGATCAGACGTTCGGTAATTGGCCTGATAATTCGTAGTTCAAAAAAGTCGTGATAGTGCGAAACGTATTTTCTTCCCTTTGGGAAAATCTCGCCAGGTTCGAGCTCTTTATATCTTTTTTCTTCAATCAATATGAAGTTAAAAATCTTGGCAAATGGTTTTGAAAATGACTTTCCGGTGTATTGCATCCTGCTGTTTGGCGCCACATAAGCACAGCCCCAAGTTTCATTAATTACGGTCTCCTTTTCTTTTGTAACAAGCGAACGAATACCCCAAATTGCTCCAACTATTCCAATCAGAATAAGAAAATAGAGGTTGATGTTTGAGATGAATTCGTAGTTGGACACAACCGCCACAGGCTCTGCAAGTACTGGTGCAATGGTCATAGCCGACAGCAGTTGATTGATACCATTCAGAAAGAATTGAGGCAAGAATGCTACGCTCATCATTACTGCAACAATCAGATATTGTGGTGCTAACATTAGCAAAGAAACTTCGTGCGGTTTATTGTGCAACGGTTTGCGGGCCGAACCTAGGAAAATTGCACCAAACGTTTTTGAGAACGCCAAAAGTGAAATTCCACCAATAATACTTAGTCCGGCAAAGGTGAGGACAATTAAACTGGTTTGACTCAAATCGCCCAATTTAAGGCCTTCGACTAAGCCACTGTAAATGATGAACTCCGAAACAAATCCGTTGAATGGCGGAATGCCTGCAATAGCCACTGCTCCAATCAGGAACAAAACTGCCGTTTGTGGCATTTGCTTAATGAGCCCGCCCAGCTTGTCCATGTTTCGGGTGTGAGTTTGCTGATAAACAGAACCTGCCGAAAAGAAAAGCAGCGATTTGAAAAGCGAGTGGTTCAGCACATGCAGCAAAGCACCTCCGAATCCGAGGAAATAGAGAACCTGAGAGTTGTTGCCGATACCCATAAGCCCTAGCCCAATACCGATACCGATGATACCAATATTTTCGATGGTACAATAGGCCAGCATCCTCTTGAAATCGCGGTGTACAGCGGCGTTCAAAATTCCATAAAGAGCGGTTAATATCGAAATTGAAACAACAACTTCGCCAATCAGCAAATAGTCGGCTTTCATAAATGAAATAATGCGGAAGATTCCGTAAATGCCAAGTTTCACAATTACTCCCGACATTACACCCGAAACATGCGACGGTGCTGCCGGATGTGCGTGGGGCAACCAACTATGAAGAGGTATAAACCCTGCCTTCAGCCCAAAACCGACAAAGAAAATCAGGAATAGCCAGAGGTTGGGTCGTGTGCTGAAAAAAGTAGAAATTGCATCAAACTCCAACGACCCTGTTTCCATGTAAACCCAAATGAACCCAATGGTTAGAAACACCACACTGATGTGCATCTGAACCAGGTAATTCAGCCCGGCTTTTATGGTTTTGCTTTTGTGCCCGTCGAAAATAACCAGCATCATCGACGATAGCGACATGATTTCCCAAGCAATAAGGAATGCGAATCCGTTCTGCAGGAGGCAAACCCAAACCATCGAAAGGTGAAAAACAGCAAATAGCGCCCAATGCAGGCTAAGCTTTTGCTTTGAATTTTGATATTCTTTCAGATATCCAGTGCCATAAATTGCACCTGTTACCGATGTGAAATTGATAATCAGAATAAACCATGCCGAAAGCCCATCGATATGAATGGGAATATTTCCAAAAAAAGAGCCGGCAGAAAATGAAATGTTGGTAATTGTTCCTCCAAGAGCTTGAAAAGCAGGAATACTGGTCAGTATTGCATTAATTAACACCGAAAAAGCTGCTGTGTATGCTTTGTATTTTGAAGGGACAATACAAATTACCAAAATGGCAATCAGGGTTACCATCCACGAAAAGTTCAATAATAAATCAGGACTAATCATTATATACGTTCAGAATATTACGATTGATAAATGCAAGTTAAGAGAATATTTATAAACCTTCGTTACCGATGGTCTTTAATACTCCTAAAATCTTGCGTTAATGCTAATGGTTGGTTTAAAACAACTACAAAAATAGAAAAACGAGCATTGGGTATTCCCACTAAATGATATTTATCTAATAAATACTGCCAATTTAATATTAGATTAAGCTTTCATTATTTTGTTAAAAATGTAATTTTAATTCATTTTATTCAGAGAATTTTATTGATGTAAATATCATTAAATTACTTATTGCTCATCCAAATGTTTATGTTTTTCAGAGTTGCGGCAGAGATATTAACTTCTCATTAACAAAAAATAGACTAATTTTCAAGATATAAAATAAACCTTAATGACTAATTTTGATCCAAATCTTTCATGTTGCATCAAATTCAATACTATAATGAACAAATTTAAGATAGTGGCTTTGGGGTTTATACTCCCTTTGTCGTTGGCCTTTACCGGATGCCAGTCAAAAAAAGAGAGTGCAGGACCCAAAAGCAGGCCTGTTCCTAAAGTCGACGCATTCATTGTTACTCCGTCATCATTAATGAATGAGATCGCCGTTTCAGGTTCGCTCTTGCCTTTCGAAGAGGTTCAATTGAAAAATGAAGTGGCCGGTCGTGTTGTAAAGCTCAACCTTCCCGAAGGGAAATTTGTGAAAGCAGGTACATTACTTGTAAAAATATTTGACGATGATCTTCAGGCAAATCTTCGGAAACTCCAGTCGCAACTGGCTATTCAGGAGAAAATCCTTCAACGCCAAAGCGAATTGCTCAAGGTAAATGGCATAAGCCAGAATGATTACGATCAGGCATCGTTAACGGTTAGCTCTATCAACGCTGAAATAGAAGTACTAAAAGCCCAAATTCGTAAAACCGAGGTTCTGGCTCCTTTCGATGGAGTGATTGGCCTTCGGAATGTCAGTCCGGGTGCAGTAGTTTCGGCTTCTTCCATGCTGGCAACAATCCGTCAGGACAATAAATTAAAGCTCGACTTTAGTGTGCCCGAAAAATATAGTAGTATGATTGTAGCCGGGTTGAATATAAAATTTACCGTTCAGGGCGACACTACAATTTACAATGCCTCGGTAATAGCAAGCGAACAGGGCATCGAAGCCTCAACCCGCAACCTTAGGGTTCGTGCCGTTGTCGAAAACAGATCGAAAACGTTGATTCCCGGAGCATACACAAATGTTGAACTTACGCTTGGCGAAAACACAAATGCTCTTGTAATTCCAACCAACGCGATAATCCCACTTGAAAGATCAAAAAGTGTAATTGTTTCAAAAGATGGGAAAGCCCATTTTGTTGAAGTTCAAACAGGTATTCGTTCATCGGGCACAATCGAGATTACTTCGGGCATTGAGGCTGGCGACACCGTAATCACTTCGGGCGTACTTTTCCTCAAAGAGGGCTCAAAACTTGAGTATGCCAGCTTTAAAACCAGTGCTTTATGATTATTTCTGATCTTGCATTAAAACGCCCTGTTGGCGCAACTGTACTTAGTTTAGCTATTATCTTGCTGGGAATTGTTGGGTTTAACTTTTTGGGCGTTAGGCTATATCCTGCCATCGACCCACCTATTATTTCCGTTTCAACATCGTATACCGGTGCCAGTGCCGAAATTATAGAATCGCAAATAACCGAGGTTCTCGAACGCTCAATCAATGGAATTGAAGGGGTGAAGTCAATTTCATCTTCATCAACAATTGGTTCGAGTAACATTACTGTTGAATTTGAATTAGATGCCGACCTTGAAAAAGCAGCCAACGATGTGCGCGATAAAGTTTCGCAGGCTAGTCGGCGTCTTCCTCAAGATCTTGATGCACAGCCAACAGTAACTAAAGCCGATGCCAACTCCGAACCAATCATGATGCTTTTTGCACAAAGCACAAAGATGAATGCCATAGAGTTAAGCGAATATTCAAGCAACGTATTGCTCGAAAAGTTCCAAACCATACCCGGCATCAGCTCTGTTGCAATCTATGGCGAACAGAACCCGGCAATGCGCTTGTGGCTCGATCCTGAAAAACTTGCAGCGCGGAGCCTCACTATTGCCGATGTTACTTCGGCGTTAGCTAAGGAAAATGTTGAAACCCCCGGCGGAAAAATCAGGGGCGATGCCACAGAATTGACTATCAGAACCAACGGCCGATTGACGACTGAGGATGACTTCAACAACATGATAGTCAAGCAAAGCAACAATCAGATAATCAGGCTTAGCGATATTGGCGAAGCAGTTCTTGGCCCACAAAATGAAGAGATGGGTGCTACCGTGAACGGTGTTAACGGAGTAAGTCTTGCGCTGATTCCTCTTCCTGGTGCTAATACAATTGAAATAGCCGACGAGTTTTACAAACGGCTCGACCAGGTAAAACAAAACCTCCCCGAGGGAATGGAACTTACAATTGGCCGCGACCGTTCAATATTTGTACGCCAGTCGGTTAACGATGTTGAAGAAACACTTTTAATTGCCATTCTCCTGGTTGTGATCATCATCTTCCTCTTCTTTAGGAACTGGGTTATTGCTCTGCGCCCGTTAATCGACATTCCCGTTTCGCTAATTGGGACGTTCTTTGTAATGTACATCTTTGGATACTCTATAAATGTGCTCACATTGCTGGGAATTGTTCTGGCAACTGGCTTAGTGGTCGACGATGGTATTGTTGTTACCGAAAATATTTTCAAACGTATTGAAAAGGGGATGAACAAGTGGCAAGCCGCTTCCGAGGGAACAAAAGAGATTCTTTTCGCGGTTGTTTCAACTTCGTTTACGTTGGCCATAGTTTTTATTCCGGTGCTCTTCCTTCAAGGGTTTACAGGGCGTTTGTTCCGCGAATTTGGAATTGTAATGGCCAGTGCCATACTCATTTCGGCATTGGTTTCTTTAACCCTCACCCCGGTACTGAATGTTAAACTTGGGGGTTCAACATCGCATCATTCATCTTTCTACCTGAGAACTGAGCCATTCTTTGTGGCCTTGGAAAACGGTTACCGTAAGGCGTTGAAAGTTTTCATAGGCCACAAGTGGGCTTCATTATTGATTTTGGTTGTTTGTGTGTTGATTATTATACTTTTAGGATCTCAATTGAAGTCGGAATTGGCCCCAATGGAAGATCATAGTTTCATTCGCACATCAATTACTGCGCCCGAAGGAACAGAGTTTAGCACAACTCAAAAAATTACCGATGAAATTTCCAAAATGCAGATGGAAACCATTCCCGAACTCGATTTTGTATTGACGCGTTATGGTGGGTTTGGTGGAAACTCAGGAAACTCGGGCTTTGTAATGACCATGCTTTCTCAACCCGATGAGCGAGAACGAACTCAACAACAGATTTACGACGAACTGTCGAAAAAATATAGTATGATTTCCGGGGCTCGTGTTATTGCAAGCCAGGAACCAACCATAGCAACCGCTTTTTCGCGTGGGTTGCCGGTTCAGTATGTTTTGCAGAATATCGATTTCGAGAGGCTTAGAGCTGTATTGCCCCAGTTTCTTGAAGAAGCACGTAATAGTGAGGTGTTTAGCGTTGTCGACTGCGATCTGAAATTCAACAAACCCGAGCTCAATATTACTGTCGACCGAATGAAAGCAACCAGCCTTGGGGTGAATACAAAAGATATTACCAATGCGCTGAATGCCGCATTTAGTGGTGGTAGAGCCGGCTATTTTCTGAGGAACAATAAACAATATTACATAATAGCGCAAGTCGATCGTGAAAACCGCGATAACCCGGCCGACATTTCAAAGTTGTATGTGAGAAATGCTGCGGGCAATATGATTCAGCTCGATAACTTGGTTAAGGTTGACGAGAACAGCAACCCTCCATCGTTGTACCATTTCAACCGTTATAAGTCGGCAACCATTTCAGCTAACCTGGCTAACGGCCACTCATTGGGCGAAGGTATCGACGAAATGAACCGCATTAAGGCCAAACTTCTCGACAGTACGTTCTCGACCGACCTCTCAGGCCCCTCGCGCGACTTTGCCGAAAGCAACTCAAATATTTTGTTCGCGTTAGGACTAGCATTGCTAATGGTTTACCTTATTCTGGCAGCTCAGTTCGAGAGTTTTCGCGATCCGTTCATCATTATGCTCACAGTTCCGATGGCTATTGCCGGGGCTATTCTTTCGCTTTGGATTTTTGGCCATACGCTGAACATCTTTTCCGAAATTGGGATGTTGCTGCTGATTGGGATTGTAACCAAAAACGGTATTCTGATTGTGGAGTTTG